>NZ_CAAGSW010000003.1:300000-433016 GCF_900774055.1 Methanococcoides sp. AM1
GTAGATGTGTGGATCAAAGTTGAGAATTTTGCATCCGGGACCGCTGAGGACGTTTCAATAAAGATCGAACCAGAGTATCCCTTTTCACTGGATTCAGAGAATAATGCCATCAAGAATTTTGGCATCTTACCTCCTGACAGGACTGCTATCCATGAGTATCGTCTTTATGTGGATGATGGTGCAAAGGCAGGTGCAGGAAGTTTTGACATCCTGTATCGTGCAAGTGACGAATCTTCCTGGCAAAAGACCAGTTTTGATATCAAAGTAGGCTCCACCACTTTTGATAGCAAGGGTACAGTAGGCCTCTCAAACGTGATCTCCTCTCCTGAGGTATTTATGCCGGGGGATGAAGGAAGTGTAAGCTTTACCCTGACAAATACTGCCCAGCAGAGTACGATCGTTATCGATGATGAAAGCTATGATACGTATGCAAGGGTGCAGTCAGCAACACTTATGGGTACTGATATGATCACAGTGACCAGCCAGCCGTATGAAGGTAAGGGTGTACTAGGTCCCGGGGATTTTGTACAGGTTACCTATAACATCAAGGTTAGTGATTCGATGGAGGATGGTACTTATTTCCTTGATCTTGTCATGATAGGCAACTCACATTCATTTAATAATAACTGGATGGTGCCCGTTGTTGTAGATTCCTCTGCTGTGAGGGTAATTCCTTCCATGCCGCTTGTCCTGGAGAATGGAAAGGCAGACCTTGAATTCGATGTTGCGAATATCCATCCGAACGCACTGTCCTCTGTGCTGGTAAAACTTGAAGCAGATGGTGTGAAATTCCTCCCGCAGGAATATTTCGTGGGATCCATGGACCCTGATGAACTGTTCACCATTGAGATCGAAGCGCAGGCAGATGATCCTGATAAGACCGGTCCGGTAAACCTTACCATCTACACGGATTACAGGAACGGTTTGAACGAGCACAACGAAGTCATTGGAACAGATGTTCTTACATTGGAACATGTAGAGGAAGACGGTAACAATACTGCACTTGCGATCCTGTTGATCGGGGGTATCATTGTAGCTGTTGCTTACTACATGTACAGGAAAAAAGGCCTAAGGATATCTATGGACCGCTGAAACAATGGTAAATCTCTCACAGGCGACGAAGATCGCACTTGGTAGCATACGTAGTGCTAAGATGCGCTCTGCTTTGACAACGCTTGGTATTGTTATAGGTGTAGCTGCTGTTATTGTGAACATCTCGATGGGTGTGGGATTTAGCCAGAGCTTTGAAGATAACATTGGAGCTGTGGGGTCAAATTTCATCATTATTTACACGCAAAAGAGCAATGTTCTCAATGATAACCAACTTGAGGTCGTGAGGAACACAGCAGGCGTTGAGGCGCTATCTCCTGTCAATGGACAAATTGGTACTGTCACATATCAATCTTCGGGCAGGAGTACCACAATAAATGGTGTCCGTTCAGAATATGAAGAAGTCGGGAATATCTTAATGGAAAAAGGCCAGTTCCTCACCGATCAGGACCAATACGTTGCTGTGATAGGTTCGGATATAGCGTATGACAAATTTGAAAGGAACCTTTCTGTCAAGAACTCCATTAATATTTCCATCAATAATATCGATGGTACTGTGAGCACACGTAAATTCACAGTGAAAGGTATCATCCAGGACCCTGAGGGAACTTATATTGCTCCTGAGCTTGATCCAAGATTTAGGGTATTTATCCCCCTGGATGTGATGCAGGAGATGCAGGGTGTAACTGATATTGGTTTCTTTTTTGTAAAAGCTGAGAGCCTTGAGGTACTTGAAGCAACTACTGATGAGATCGATGAGAACCTTGCAAGGTCTGTTGGTGTCCCCAGTCGTGATCTCGATAATGAGGATGCAAAACCCTATGTGATCTTCAGCCAGCAGGACATCCTTGAGCAGCTCAACCAGATCTCCACTGCACTCACATCGATCCTGACCGCGATCGCATTGATAGCCCTTCTTGTTGGTTCTATTGGTATCACGAACATCATGCTCGTGACAGTTACTGAAAGGACAAAAGAGATCGGTATCCTTAAGTCCCTGGGATATACTTACAGGGATATTCTGACGATCTTTGTTGTGGAATCAGCTATCATTGGCTTCTTAGGCGGCATCTTTGGTGTTATCCTCGGAGTTATAGGCTCTTACATTGTGAACCAGTACCTTGATGTACCGTTCGTCTTCCCGATATCCCTTGTCTTCCTGGGATTTAGTATCGCACTCTTTGTAGGGGTCGTATCAGGAGTCTATCCTGCCAATAAAGCAGCTAGAATGGATCCGGGGGAGTCGTTGAGATATGAGTGATGATATCTGTAATGGTATGAGCAAAAGAGGTGTTCCCGGATGCTGAATTTCTCACAGGCCCTTCATCTGTCTATTGGCAGTATAAGCAGCTACAAGCTAAGGTCTGCACTGACAACTCTTGGTATCATCATAGGGATAGCTGCTGTTGTTGCAAATGTATCTCTTGGTGCGAGCTTCAACCAGTTCTTCGTTGACGAGCTTGGTTCCCAGGGGTCGAACTTCATTGTTATTTACAGCGAGGATATCAATCTCTTCTATGACAACCAGCTTGATGTCATAAAGAATACGCCAAAGGTCGAAGGTGTGTCCCCTATCCGACAGCAACTGGCGGGTGTTACGTATATCAGTACTCTAAGACAGGTTGATATTCAGGGGACTTCGGCCGATTATGAAAAGATCGGCAACATACAGCTGGAGGTCGGTAATTTCTTCTCAGAGCAGGATAAGTATGCTGCTGTACTGGGTTCGGATGTTGCATATGAGAAGTTCGACCAGAAGGTTTCCTACCGTAATTCCATCGACATTGAGTTCATACGCAGGGATGGTACACCTGTATCCCGCAGTTTCAAAGTGATTGGCATTATTGATAGCCCTGATTCCACTTTTATCCAGAGCGGAGCTGAATCTGATGTAAGGATATTCATTCCGATCGATACGATGAACGAGATGCTGGGAATTGAGGATTATGGCGGATTCTCAATAACAGTTGAAGACGCTGAATCGGTGCGTCCGGTTTCTGATGAGATCGATAAGAAGATCGCCAGAAGCCTTGGAGTCTCTGAAAGGGAGCTTGATAATGAGGATGTAAAGCCTTATAGTATCTTTAATCAGGCTGACATTCTCGATCAGCTTGATGAGCTCTCAGCCGGTCTTACTTCTCTCTTTATTTCGGTTGCACTGATCTCATTGATAGTCGGTTCTATCGGTATTATGAATATCATGCTTGTGACCGTGACAGAAAGGACAAAAGAGATCGGACTATTGAAATCGCTTGGTTATACGAGATCCAATATTCTCTATTTGTTCATCACAGAATCAATTATACTCGGTCTTATAGGTGGTATCCTTGGGACTGTCCTGGGTTTTGTCGGCTCTTATGCTGCAGTAAGCTTCCTTAACCTGCCTTACGTCTTCCCGACATATCTCTTAGTCTTAGGTGTTGGCATAGCCGTTGTCGTAGGCCTGATCGCAGGTGTCTATCCTGCGAATAAAGCTTCAAAACTTGATCCGGTGGAGTCGTTAAGAAAAAGCTAAACCTTTTACTTTTTAGTGCATCCCGCTGCTTAAATTAAGTCCGATGACTCCTATGATAATAAGGGCAATAGAACCTACTTTAAGGGCTGTCAGTGTTTCATCAAAATAGAAGATGCCAATAGCAGTAATGCTTAGTGTACCGATACCTGACCAGATGGCATATGCAAGGCTGACCTCAAGTCGTTTGAGGGCCAGTGTGAAGAGGGTGAAACTGACTCCATAGAACACAAATATCATTATGGAAGGAAGCGTTTTGGTAAAGCCTTCTGATAGTTTCATGCAGGTGGTTCCCATGACTTCGAAAAGTATGGCTGCAAAAAGAAATACGTAGCTCAAGTAAGATCACTCTCCTTATCTGTCAGAACCTTTTCTCTTTCTAATAAGAGAACAATATAGCTTTTAAATCTGATGTTAGATGAAGTTTCATTTTAGTTAGTTTTTTGTATCTGGATACTCAATATAATTGTGAGGTACTAAAAATGGCAAAAACATCACTTACTGCAGGCGAAAAAGCCCCCGCGCTCTGTCTACCGGATCCCGAAGGAAATGATGTATCTTTAGAGGATCTTAAAGGAAAATGGGTAGTTCTTTATTTCTATCCCAAGGATAACACATCAGGATGCAGCATAGAAGCCATGGAATTCACAAAACTGAAAGGCGATTTCGAGGAAGAGGGTGCTGTTGTAATAGGTGTCAGTAAAGACAGCCAGAAATCTCATCAAAGGTTCATTGAGAAGAAAGAACTTGGAATTACTCTTCTTTCAGACGAAAGTACTGAGTTACAGCAAAGCTATGATGTTTGGCAGCTGAAGAAAATGGCAGGCCGGGAATATATGGGAACTGTCAGGACGACCTTCCTTATCGATCCTGAAGGCAATATCGCAAAGGTGTGGGATAAGGTCAAGGCCAAGGGACATGCTGGGGCTGTGCTTGAGGGATTGAGGGAGATCAAGGGAGAATAATTCACTCATATTCTTCGTTTTTACTTTTTTCAATATTGTATTCCTTATAAACAAACATCTTTCTTCGCTGTCTTTTCATGCTGTTTGAACACTTTGGTTAATAATGAGATCCTTGCTTGATTTCTAACTTAAAAAGGTTGTACACTTGATATTAAGGTCATTGGTCCCTGATAACGTATGTTCATTCTTCCTTTTTTTATCATTTTCTTTGCGAACAACAGGAGTCTATATTATGACACTTCTGTATTTTTGGTTCCATTGATGTCTTTTTTTATTCAATGGGTTGCTAATCCAAAGACCACAACAGATAAATACATCCCTCATCATTATTCATGATGGATGGGAACTATTAACCTGTGGTTTCATTATCTCTTCCTTATTTGGTCCCATCAATTTCCATAGCAGTCAGCTGTATTCTCCTCCTAGTGGAATCTATTGTATGGTTCCAAAGCTGAGTTCAATTGATCTGAAACGAAGTCAGGTCATGTGAAATCTGTAATGAATATTAGTTAGGAATAGAGAAACATGTCTGAAAAATTTGATATTAAGCTGGACAGTAAATGTTACTATCCTGATCCATCGGTAAAGGAAAATTCCTGGATGCAGGATTATGAAAAGATCTATAGTGAATCTCTCAAGGATCCTGAAAAACACTGGGAAAGTGTAGCAGAGGAACTTGAATGGTTCGAAAAGTGGGACAAGGTTATGGAATGGAACCATCCTTATGCAAAATGGTTCACCAATGCCAGGATGAACATAACCTCCAACTGCCTTGACCGCCATGTATTCAATGGGAAAAGGAACAAGGTCGCAATGATCTGGATAGGTGATGGTGGAGAAGAGCAGGTTATCACATATCGTCAGCTTTACCGTGATGTCATGAGATTTTCCAATGGTCTCAAATCCCTCGGTGTTGAGAAAGGGGATAAAGTATGCATATATATGCCACAGGTTCCTGAGCAGATCGTGGCCATGCTGGCATGTGCACGTATCGGTGCGGTCCACAGTGTCGTTTTCGGAGGCTTCGGTGCCAAAGCATTACATTCCAGGATAAAGGATGCACAGGCAAAGATCGTCATTACTGCAGATGCAAGCCTTCGGCGTGGTAAGCGCATTGATCTGAAGTCTCTTGTGGACGAAGCTGTGGTCAATGCTTCATGTGTTGAAAAGATAGTGGTCCTGAGAAGAATGACTCCTCAAATGGAACTCTTTTCTGAGATCGAGGTTGATTTCTATGAGATCATGGAAGATGTGGAGAAGGAGTGTGAACCCGAGATGATGGATTCCGAGGACCCTCTGTTCATACTTTACACCAGTGGAACAACCGGTCCTGCCAAGGGGATAGTTCATGCATGCGGTGGCTACATGGTAGGCACCTACTACACCACAAAGAACGTTTTAGATCTGAAGGAAAATGATGTCATGTGGTGTACTGCAGATCCCGGATGGATCACGGGCCACAGTTACATTGTCTATGGCCCCCTTTCTATGGGTGCAACGATCCTCATTTCCGAGACAACACCCGACTATCCGGATCCAGGTGTCTGGTGGAACATAATTGAGGAGTTCGATGTGAGTGTCTTCTATACGGCACCAACAGCGATACGCATGTTCATGAGAATGGGGGAAGAATGGCCCGGGAAGTACAACCTGAGTTCCTTGAGGATCCTGGGTTCGGTTGGAGAACCTCTGAATCCTGAAGCTTTCAAGTGGTATTATCGTGTTATCGGCAAGGAAAAATGTCCTATTCTGGATACCTGGTGGCAAACTGAGACAGGCATGCATATGCTCACCACAGCGGTTGGGGAACCCATGAAACCGGGATTCACAGGAAGGCCCGTTCCAGGTGTGGTTGTTGATGTTGTAGATGAGAATGGTGACCCGGTACCGGCAGGAACAGGTGGTTTCCTTGTGATAAAAAAACCCTGGCCTTCCATGATGAGAACCGTTTATGGTAATGATGAAAGGTATCGTCAGTATTGGACAACGATCCGGAATTACTACAGTGCAGGTGACTTGGCCGTAAAGGATGAGGATGGGTATATCATGATACAGGGACGTTCCGACGATGTCCTTATCGTTGCCGGTCACAACATTGGAAGTGCAGAGGTCGAAAGTGCGCTTGTATCCCATGAGGCTGTGGCTGAAGCAGCTGTAATAGGAAAACCTGATCCTCTTAAAGGGGATTCCATCAAAGCTTTCGTCATACTTCGCATGGGCTTCAACTATTCCGATAAACTGAAGCTTGATCTCATGTATCATGTAAGGATGAACCTGGGTCCAATTGCAATGCCTTCCGAGATCGAGATCGTTGACTCGTTACCAAAGACACGTAGCGGGAAGATCATGAGAAGGTTGCTTAAGGCACAGGAACTTGGAATGGATCCCGGAGACGTATCCACATTGGATGATTGAGTTCCTCCATTCAGATCTCGCTTCCGGAGTTCGAAACGAGGTGATGAGCTATTCTCACTACCTCATTTGAACATGATAATTATACTATAATTTTATTAAAAATAAGTTCTGGAATTGTGGTAATAACTTTGGAGCCTGATTATAAGATCGAAAAAGAACCTGTTATGTGAATCGATCCTTCCGATCTCTTTCACATAAGCATTAGACTAAACGTTCTCTTGATCCTGCCATCCTGCCATTAACCGAAATAGGTCCTATTTACTCTCAAACCTCTTCCCGCACTTTCTTTTCAAAAGAGAGCATCCTGAAGGACAGCAGGAATACTGTGTAAATAATAACTGCTGCTATTATGAAAGACACTCCTTCAAGTATCTCATAGAGGAAACCTCCTAAGATCAGGCCTGCAATACTGGCCAGACTTGAAAAACTGCTGGCAAAGCCCTGCACAGCACCCTGATGATCCTTACCTGCAAGTTTTGAGATTATAGAAAGGACAGAAGGCCACATGAGTCCGTTCCCAAGTGCAAAGAAAGCGGCTGCCAGATATGTAAGGGCCACGTTACCTGATACGAGCAGGAGGAAGTTCGTACCGAGTACAACACTTCCGAATATGGTAAGTTGGGCATCGGAATACTTCTTCACTGCCTGACTGAGTATCGGTCCCTGTACTACGATCATCAGGATGCCGAGTACTGAAAAATAGATTCCCATATCAGCAACGGACCACTGAAGTGAACTGATAGCATGAAGCGGGAATGCTGTGTAGAATATGTTGAATCCGAGGAATATCAGGAAATATAGCAGCAACATGTATGGTATGTTCGTTATCCCGATCACTTCCCTGAAGTTGATCTTCTCTGCTTTTTTAATGGTACATTGCCTTGATTCCGGCAGGTAAAGAACTATTGCAATAGTTCCTGCAAGGGATATGAGAGCAGCAGCGAGTACAGGGATCAGTTCTCCATAGATCGTTATACTAAGCAGGCCTGCAAGTGCGGGTCCTATAATGAATCCAAGATTTGCAGAAATGGACATTTTCCCAAAATTCTTGTTGCGGTCCTTTTCTTCAGTTATGTCTGCAAGGTAAGCATTTGCTACGGCTATATTTCCTCCTGTAAGCCCGTCAAAGCTTCTGGCAATGAAAAGGATCAGGAGTGGTATTGTGACAACAAATGCTCCAAAAAGTGTAGAATTGACGCTCACAAGGGTCTTCACGGGGGTAAAAAATGCAAGTAAGAATATTATCCAGGATAACAATGTTCCTGCCTGGGAAATTAACAATATTTTCTTTCTACCGTGAATATCGGACCATCTTCCAAGTATGGGTGCTCCTATTAGCTGGAATGCCGGATATATGGCACCGATAAATCCGTAAACGATGGCATTTCCTCCAAATCTCTCTACCAGGAAAACAAGGAAGGGGATGACTATTCCAAAACCAAGGGTATTGATGAAGTTGATGAGCAGTAAAGGAAAAAGTCTTGGTTTCTTTGGTTCACAGCCATTCTGATCCATCTATTCATATTTTCTGTTTCTATCTATTTATAGGATCATGTTCCGTGCAGGAATTGAGTTCTAAATTACTTTTATGGATGTTTAATAATTGTAATTAGCTCAATTTTCATTGACGATTGGTTTGCTACTTTATTGAACCGATTTAATCAATTTTAGTTGACTAGTTGTTAAATATAATTTTTAAAAACAGTTATATACCATCAACAGGCTATTTATTATTATCACATAAAACTCAAAAGAGGTATTGTCATGGCATGCTGGGAATATGATATTAAGTCTGTTCGAATGGGTGAAGTAGGTAAGACAAAAGAAGATCTTAATCTGATGGGTCTTGACGGCTGGGAATTAGTCAAGTTTGTTGGTCAAGTAGATGAAGAAGGTATGTCTACTGCATTTTTCAAGCGTGTTTTAGATGGAGCTAACATCTAAGTTTCATCTTAGACCTCCATTTTCCATTTATCTCCTTTTACCATTTCTTCTGCATCCCTGCAAATACAGAATTTGCAGAGAGCACACTCCACATCGTTCTGCTTGTCTTTTACAGGACAATAGTAGGTCCCATCCTTTTCCAGGACTTGGTCCCCTCCCGGAAAGACCATCCCTATTGGATGGATCGGTTTTTTCACGATGAATACAAGATAGAGGGCTGTAAGATTTACTAACTTATTGAAATACTCCTGATTTTGATCTTCTGAAACACCCATTTTGTTGAGCCTTTTTATAAGATCATCATATTCTTCTGCATTGATGGTCTCATTTTTTTCAGGTCTCTTTAAATTACTGATGTCTGTAAAAATGGTATATAAGTAGTTGAAAAGCTCAGTTGAATATGCTTCCCTGTATTTTTTAGGCAAGCCGGAAGCTGATCTGACCATGAAGGCCCTTGCTTTCATAAGATCTGCTATCGACATGTTTCTTGCATCTTTTTGGAGCGAACCAAGAAGATCGGCAGTGTTCATAAGAAGTATTGTGTCTTTCTTTCATTTAAAAATTTGTGATAACTCATAGTATCACATCTAATTACTTTGATTTAATGTTACTTTTAAACTAACAGAAACACTTATATAATAACAGTTCGTATATGCACGAACGTTACTATTGTATAAATTCTTACTTGATTAATTTGGTTAATCCGTTAACTTAATCGATTACATTTTTTCTTTTCTTGTTTGAATCGACCTTGAAACACAAAATAATTGATGGAGGCAAACCATGACCGAAAAAGAAAACAACGATGATGGTTCAGTTCCTCTTCCGATGAAGGAACTGGAAGAAATAGTCAGATCCCTTATTGAGCGTATCATGGATGAAATGGCTGAAGAAGGATTCGAGAAACCTGCATTTTATGGTTTTTCCGTAGTCTACAATGGAGCTGATAACTCTGAAGATCAGCACTTCTCCACCATCAAATTAGGTGATAATAGCTTCTTCTATGTTTCAAAGAAGGATGCAGTCATAGAGTGCACCGAGGTAGATGACAAACTGTACGTTACAGTTGATACCGGAGTTGAGGTCGATGATGTTTCATATAGTGCATCAGGTTCTGAACTTGAACTTCAGTTCGAGACTGAAGAACAGGTCTTTACCCAGCACATTGAACTGGAACCAAAGGTCGATCCGGAAAGCTCAAAAATGACCTGCAAAAATGGAGTAGTTGAGATCGTGTTCCGGATACTCGATGAATGATCATCGTAACTGTACACGACCTCTTCTCTTTTTATGGCACGTTTAATTCTTCAGTTCTCTTATTTTGTCTTCTTTCTTAGAATAGCAAAAGCTATAGCTACACAAAGAAGCGCAATGGCCGGACTTAAGGGACTATCCTGCTCATCCTCCGGAGGTTCAAGAACCACACCTTCAGGGAGATAAAGATCTGTTTCGGGATGGAATGCATACCATGCAAACCAGAAATCCCTTTCTTTGATTATTTCTTCTCCACTATCAATGTTGGTTATGGTGACAATTCCCACTTCGTCCCTTTCTACCAGAATTTCAACACCATCGACAGTGTCTTCGATGGTCCCGAATTCAATGAGATCATCTTCACGGTAGGCCTTGAACATACCATCCAGTTCTATGCCAAAGATCACGGTCTTTGGATGGATCGTAGTGTTGCTGTTCTCTACCGGGAACAATAATATGCTGTTCTCATAGTAGTTACCATAAGGGTCATTTCCATAAGGCCTGCTGAATCCGGTATTCTGGGAAAGCACTTCTGAGTCAGGATGTGCGACCTTCCAGTCTCTCCAGACGACCGTCTCAATTGAGATCGCATTAAGTTCCATGCCCGTAAGTTCTCCTACTATCGCCTGTCCTCCGATCTGTGTCCAGTAAGAATTTGTCTTCCTGTCATACATCACAAGGTTCGAATTGTAGAGTTTACCGGATGTCCCGAATTCGACCTCTTCCCCGTTTATCGTTCTCTCATAAGCGATACCTGATCCACACAGGGGGCAATATGTAATGAGGATCGGTTCACCATTGATGTGATCATTAACTATCTCATGCCATACCATGATCTGCAGGGGATAGACTCTCTTTGTATCATTGTGGATAAGTGCAAGCACAAGTTCATTGTCCTCGATCCATCTGTCAGCTTCCTCTACGGTAACATATTCAGGATCATCCAGTGATGGTATTCCATCCATCGGTGGTCCGCCTGAGACGATCTCATTGGGGTCAACGATATACTTAACACCCATTTCCGTAAGCATTATCCCAAGCTCATCTTCCATCTCGATCAGTTCCGGAAGTTTCTCTATACCACCATCAGCTACCTCTTCTGCAGATGCAGCAATACACCCCATAAAGGCAGTTAACAGGATCGTTATCGATACTAACAATACTCTGTATTTTCCTCTATATTTTGTCTTCACATCAATCTCTCCACTACTCTGAACACGAATATGAGATAATACACCGATATTACGAGCATTATTATACCTGCAGACAGGTTGATCTTCCTCTTATACTTGATAAGGAACCTAATGATGCTCTTGCTTTTTGCAGTTGATATTGCTGAAAAGACCAGTAATGGGAAACTTATTCCTATTCCGAAGGCTACGAAATTCAGGAAATTTTCAAAAAAACCCATGCTGGTAAGTGATTTAGCAAACAGGGCTGCAATAAATGCAGGGTTGCAAGGTACAACGATGGCTCCAAAAAAGAACCCGTAAAGGAATGCAGTTATCAATGGGTTCCTGTCCCCTGCAATGTTCGTGCGTGGCAAAAATTTCCCTATGTCGTAGTCCATTATCAGTAACAGGCTGATGATAAAAAGTATCCCGAAAGCTATCGGGGAGATTATCCCTATGACATTTGTTAGCGATACCTGAAGCAGGGTTGTGAATATGAGGCCCAGCAGGGACATGAAAAGGATCACACCTGCACTTATGACCAATCCAAAGATAAGAGGTAATCTCTTATTCTTCTCTTCACCTGAAAGCTGGTTGGAAAGGTATGCCAGGAATGCAGGGTACAATGGCAGTACACACACAGCTGTCAAGGGAGTCAGCAGACCCAGTGTAAATGAAAGGAACAGGTCTGCCAAGAAGGCCAGAAAAGCCATTTAGCACCCCTCCGCGACCTCATCATTTAATTCATCTGCAGATTTGAGTCCTCTGCCCAACAATCTTGCTTCTCCATCCTCACAAATGAGTATGACTGGTGCAATTGGTGCATTTACTACCTCTACACCGAATTCGTCTATCATGTCTTCTGTCATTTCTGTAGGTGCAACTGCAAAGTACCAGTCAAGATCATTTCTCTGGACATGATCAAGTACAGCATCCACATCTTCGTTCGGATCGGTATCAAGAGATATATGAGTTATAGTTTCGCCTTCTGTCTCAATGAGCTTTTTCATTTCTTTTTGCTGCTGAAGGCAGGTCGGACACCATACTGCAAAACTTTCAACAAGGATTGGTCCTTCAAAGTCACTTATTCTGAATACTTCTCCTGTCCTGACATCGGTAAGTTCAACATCTCTCCAATCAACAGATTCTGTCTGTTCGTTATCAGTTGCAGTTTCATTTTCCACACAACCGGACAACAGAACAAGAAACACTATCAGTACAATTGAAGCTAAACCTATGTTCTTTTTAATGTGCATTTAAAGCCCCCATTAAATATGGGGATTGTCTCCAAATAAGTGTTTTGTATTAAATCAGTAAAGGCTTATTTTCTGCTTATTCCTTAGCCTTGAGCAATTGCATCATCTTTTCCGGATCGGTGGTAGGTTCTTTGCAGCTTAAGTTCCTGCATACGTAAGCTGTTGCCTTTCCATCTTTCATAACAAGGTTCTCAGTATACTCTGCGATCCGGGTGATGGCATTCCCGTCAGTTCCTGATGCTTTGAGCATCACGATTTTATTAGGCAGGTACTCCTGATGAAGGTTTGATAGCATCAATTTTGTATCCTCTGAATTAAGGTCACCTGCGATCACAACTTCGCTCGAGGGGGCCAGAATAAAGTTCACACCAGACAGGAACTGGGTGTATCCTATAGGTATGGCTGAAATAGTTCCGGAAAAGGTCTTCATGATCTCATAAGCCTTTTTTTCAAGTTCGGTGTTTCCTGTCATTCTTCCAAGACGGATCAGGTTCGAAAAAGCAACTGAGTTACCGCTTGGGATTGCGCCGTCATAAACTTCTTTCTTCCTGAAAAGAAGGCTCTCTGAAGTATTAGCTGTCTGGTAGAATCCACCATTCTCGTCATCCCAGTAATTATCCAGCAGGTATTCGTTGAGTTTTAATGCTGTATTAAGATATGATGTTTCAAAAGTAGTTTCATATAACTCAATAAGTCCCCATATTAGGAATGCATGATCTTCCAGGAATGCCGGTGTTTCTGTTGTTTCGCTGCACAGGTGAGAAAGCCTACCTGTTCTCATGTAAGTGCTGGTAAGGATAAGATCTGCACATCTTTTAGCCAGTGTTTCGTATCTCTTTTCTCCAAGTGCCCTTGAAGCGATGGCCAGGGAAGCTATCATCAGCCCATTCCAGTCCGTGAGTACCTTATCGTCTTTTGACGGATGAACTCTCTTTTCGCGTACCTCAAAGAGCTTCTTCCTGCTTTTTTCAATGGAGCTTTCAAGTTCTTCTATCTCCATATTGTGTTTACGTGCGATCTCATCAGGACCAGCTTTAATGTGTAATATGTTCTTTCCGGTTGGTGTGCGAGTGCTTTCATCAAGGAAATTGCCGTTATTTTCCATGTTGAAATGATCTATGAACAACTCTGCATCAGTTTCTTCAAGAATTCCCTTGATCTCATCAATATCCCAAATATAGAACTTACCTTCAACGCCCTCACTGTCGGCATCTTCAGCACAATAGAATCCGCCTTCCGGGGATGTCATATCTCTTTCAAGATATTCGAATATCTCTTTAACCGTATTTGCAAATTCAGGATTGCCGGTTGCTTGATATGCTTCTGAATAGGATATTGCCAGCATTCCCTGGTCATATAACATTTTCTCAAAGTGAGGGACTAGCCAGGCATTATCCGTGGAATACCTGTGAAATCCAAAACCGATATGGTCATAGATCCCTCCTGATCTCATTGCACTGAGGGTTCTCTCTACAATTTCCAGTGCTCTTTCATCACCGCTCCGGTTCCAGTATCGTAGGAGGTACATGAGGTTGTGTGGGGATGGGAACTTTGGGGAATTTCCAAATCCGCCATTCTCTTCATCGAAAGTATCCTTAAGATGCTTGAAGGCCAGATACAGGACATTATCATCAATTGTTCCATTTTCTCCGGGCTTTCGAGTTGCCTGACCTGCAAAATGAGAACTTATCATGGAGGTCTGCTCATCGATCTTGTGATGCTCCTTGGTCCAGATATCATTAATCTGTGGTAGAAGTTCCATCAGTCCGATGCGTCCCGGGATGCTTTCTTTTGGCATATATGTTGCAGCTACGAAGGGCACTTTTTCAGGCGTCATTATTATTGTAAGCGGCCAGCCACCATTTCCGTTCATGGCCTGGCAGACTTCCATGTAGACAGCATCAATGTCCGGTCTTTCTTCCCTGTCCACTTTTATGGCAACAAAATGGTTGTTAATCAGATCTGCCAGGTCCTGATGTTCAAAAGATTCCCTTTCCATTACGTGACACCAGTGACAGGTTGAATATCCTATGGACAGGAAGATAGGTTTGCTTTCATCTTTCGCTTTTTTGAATGCTTCATCTCCCCATGGATACCAGTCCACAGGGTTGTATGCATGCTGCAAAAGGTACGGACTTTTTTCATGGATCAACCTGTTCGGTTCTCTATTGCTGTTATCGTCTGTATTCATTAAATGCCCCCGATAATCCCCAAATCGTTTATTAGATAATAACCCTCTATTTGGTATATATCTACTTAGCGTCCGGCCAGGTGCACTTTCGGGTGGTCAACAGCAGAGGGTTGCTATTGCAAGAGCACTAGCTATGCAACCAAAGGTAATGCTTTTCGACGAGTCGACCTCAGTTCTGGACCCTGAGATGGTTGGTGAGGTCCTAAATGTAATGAAAGACCTTGCAAAGGAAGGCATGACAATGGTCGTGGTAACCCATGAAATGGGATTTGCCAGAGAAGTCGCTGATCGCGTACTTTTCATGGATGAAGGTGTGATCGTTGAGGAAGGTACTCCTGAGGATATCTTTTCCAATGCTAAACATGAAAGGACAAAATCATTTTTAAGCAAGATCTTGTGATGCGGATTTGATGTGTTCGTGATAAGTTCTGAAGATGCGAGAGTGCACAGAAGAGTGATGGGGACGTTTTTTCCAGAATTTCGCACTTACATTTTCAGAACCGTTCTGGATAATCTTGCTTAAGGTCTTGGTATACGGGTACATTAAAACGAAGGGTCTTTATTGCAACTGGTTCCGATATATTTTTGATGAATAAAGATTTCTGATATTTGTTATTTCTTTGAAGTTAATACTTATTATATGCATATCTAAATATATGCTTTATATTATATTGTTCTTTGTAGCGGTATTTTTATGTGTTTCTTTAAATAACTTCATTATTTATTTCAAATAATATTAGTTATAATATACTCGTTTGATAGCATACTAATGATAGTATGTTATAGAATATATATTTTAATTTATGCTTCATTGACTAGTTATATTAAAATGGGCGATTCAATAAATTATATAATATCTATAAATATGTCATATAATATTCAGCTTAATTTTATATCATTGCCAAATTAAGTTGTCATTAAATTAATATGGCTTTATTTTAATTGTATTTCTAATATTTTAATATTAAGAGATCATTACTTAATTTTATAAGGGTATGTTTATTTATTACTTTTTAATTCCTTTAGTGTATAGTGTTTAACCTAAATAATAGCAGATTCATATAGCTATTTCTTTTTAAGAATATTTCCTATGTCTTAGTTTAATTTAACTCTATAGTATTTATTATAATATCTATTTTTAATTATCTACTATTTTTTATCGTTTATTAGATATATTTTTATAGATATATACTTAATATTAGCTATGTTTGCCTAATAAAGTATTGTGTATAGAAAGGGTACAACAAATAGTATATATTTAAATATATATGAAATTTCAGTTATATTTGATGTCGCATACATTGCAAAACATATTAAAATAAATTCAAAAGACAAATTCATCTTAAAATGCTATTTTTTGTTATATATAATTAAGTATGCATTTTATTACGCATTATATTATTATATGAGTATATTTATATATTATTTTATTGCTTACATAGTATAGGGGTCATGGTTTAAAAAGGGGTTAGTTAGCATAGTACAAAATTATCATATTGCTCGCAACAGAGCATTAATTTTTATAGAGTAATCATGTTAATTCACATTTTTCTAAAAAAATAATTTTGCTAATAGAGTTATGTCAACTTCCAACCTTAAATAAGACAATCTTCTTCGTTAAGAACCAATCGACACTCATTCATATATCATATATGAATGACAATGGCTTACACCTTTAAGTGTGCAGTTTTGTAAACTCATCAATTACAAAGTATATAGGAATATACAGTTTCAATCTTGCAAACCCGGTATTCTCTACAAAATATAATCGAGAAATGCATATTAGGAATGTCACTGTATCATATACATATAGTCTATGTAATATGCAATTTTGTAACTCTTTTTGATCTCAGTTATGCCAGGCATATTCGTTAAAGCAGATCTAATTTGTTTGATTATTCAGATTATATCTTAAAAGTTAGAACATTTATGTCCAAAAAAGCACTATGCTTTTCTACATATATTTTGATTACAACTGGTATATAGGTTGTAATTAATATTATGTTAATAAAGCATAGGCATTTTTCTCATAGTTAAATGTTCGATTGAAGCAAATAAACAAAAAGTGAGATATCCTTAAATGATCTCAAGCATCACTCACTTTTTTGGGTTAGAGTTTAATGTAGATCTTTCTTCTCCTAATTTTTCTTATTATTTTATAAGCATTTAATATTATTTTTTTTAAAATCTGCTTATGCGTTTCTTGCAATATTTAATTCATTACCTATACACTCTGCAATCAAAGAATGTCCGAGAACGTATAGGCAAAATAGAGGTGACATCTACTTTAAATTTAATAAAACTTTAATAAAAATTTTTATATTTCAAACCAATTCCCTAAAAAATTATATATGTTTATTTTGTTTGGTAACATTTAATCAGTTACAAATTAATAAGAATGTTTGAAATAATATTGCGTAACAACTATATAAGTATATTATAATTTTAAATTATATTTTCAAGATTAATTAACGTAATATTATATTATTACAATAAATATCTAAACCTACTTTCACTTTAAAAAACGCTATCAAACTCGTCATTTTAAATTGTAAGCTTGACTCCAAAAACATCTTCAAAGGTTTGATACTTTTTTCTGGCATTGTAAAGATATTGTCTTACACATTTCTCACCTTTTGCACGTGCAAACAGTGCCGTGATCTCTGTGGGTGAAAAAATAGTCTCTATTTGTTTCATGGGAATGGTCTTCAATAGTTCCAGACCATTAATTTCAGGCATTTCTGCTTCTTTGGGATCTTGAGCATTAAGAGGTGTTCCCGATAATTCTTCTGTATTGTTCTCAGAGAGAGGTCTGGAAAAGTGAGAGATCGTGAGTTCACTTACCCATTTCCAGTCAGGATCATAGATGTTTGCAGAGAGAATTCCACATTTCGTGCATTTGCCCGCGACAATGAATTCGTCATCAGTCTCATGATAACTGAGACTTATGATGGTCGATTCACAGTCGCCACATGTACCAATCTCATTTTCTTCCAGCTCATAGGCAGGTACCTTTTTCTCTCCTGCATAAAGTATATTCTCTTTCAGATCGTAACTATAATTTCGATTATCTGGAGCTGTCATTATAATCCTCTTATGAATCAATCGCTCTGATGTTAATTTTGCGTCATTATTTTACAAAGATATATATACTGCTATCTACATAATATGTTTTACTGTTCTTTAGGGAGAATACATATCATGGCATCTATTCGATCTAAAATTAAAGACCGGCTTGAAAAATTCATAGAACTGGATGTTAATGGACTTAGGAGCTATGTCCTATCATTATTTTTAAACTTAAAGAAGTCTACTGTAGATGAATTGCACGAAACCATCACCAAAAAGTATGATGTTTCCAGAAGCGCAGTTGCTTCAATGGTTGGCTACATACATTCAAAGCTTGGAATTCTCAGGTCCCATAAGGAATCTTACAAGACCCCGACGGTCTATTCTTTAAAGGAAGAATATGCTGATCTTTTAAAATCAGAACTTAATTCTAAGGGGATTGCCTCAAGCTGATCTTTGACCAGCAGGCTTTGATCTTGAATGGTATCTGTAAAAGATGCTCCCAGAACCTCTACGACATTAATGGTACGTTCCGATACAAATGCACGCATAACTCGCTCCAGAGATCCTTATTTTAGCCTTATGCGTCGTCTTTTCCAGGAAGATGCCACAGCTATGCGCGGGCAGAAATTCCTGATCATGGTCGAAGAGCGCCAGAAGGCAGGAAATCCTATCAAAACAAGCGAATGGCAGGATGTCATAAAAGAGCTTGACATAGGCCGGGCCTCGTTCTATGCAATGCGGAACAAGCTTCTTGGTGCTGGAATGATCTCCAATAAGAACCATAAGTATCGATTATCAGGCCAGTTCAGCCATGATCTTATTGATATGGCAAGATGGTGGATGACAGCTATTCTGGACGAGAATCCGGACGATATGTAAGTCCTTTTTATGCACCAGCCGATAGCTTTATTAATTAGAGTTACTATGTAGGTGCTGTAATCATAAGCAGCCCGGTAGTGTAGTGGTCAATCATGCAGGACTCTGGATCCCGCAACCTCGGTTCGAATCCGTGCCGGGCTACCAATTTCTATTGGATAGTCCTATTTTTTTGAAAATATTTTGAAGATATTCATATTGAATCATACAAAGATTCATGCAACTGGAAGAACTAAAAATTCGACTCATATTGTGGAGTGGAGGTATGTGATTCTGTAAGCGAGAAAGAGTTTGTACGTTGTATTTTTTATGAGCTGAGCATCTATATGCATGATGGTGCAAAGAGCATTATTATCTTATTCATCGTTTGATAAATTAATTTATAAAAGTTAATCTGCTAAAAGCAAGAACTTTCTTCTGATGGTAAACATGAATAATGAATTCAGATCAATAGTATTTTGTGAGAGGCTTAAATTGATTCTATGCCCCCCATAATCAAGAATTACTCTTTTTTGAACGACCATCTTTTACATATATGTGTTTGTTCTCGCCTCTTTTCTCCTCTTTAAAGAGGTCAATTGCTTCAATCAGATCACTTAATTTCTTGTATCCGTAATTCCTTGAATCAAAATCTGATTCTCGATTCATCACATTTTGTCCAACATTTCCCAAAGATGCCCAACCATTGTCATCAGCAGAGTCTTCAACTGCACTTCTCAATAGAGTCACAAGTTTTGTATCCATTTTTAACTCATTTGTAGTTATCTTTTTGTGGGGAGTCGAAATTGTAACACTTGCTTCCTTTTCTTCTACTTCTGTCTCTTCTTCTTTCCTGAGATTTTCTACGTAGATGAATTTATTGCAAGCAGCTCTGAAAGCTTCAGGTGTTTTTTTTTCACCAAAACCATATACGAATGCCCCCGATTCGCGTATTCTTTGACATAGTTTGGTATAGTCGCTATCACTTGAAACGATACAAAACCCATCAAGATCCTTTGTGTAAAGTAAATCCATTGCATCTATTATCAATGCACTATCGGTTGCATTTTTTTTAGCTGTATAACTGAATTGCTGTATTGGTTGAATAGAATATACGTGCAAGATATCTTTCCAATTTGAAAGTTGAGGGCCTGTCCAATCCCCATAAAGCCGCTTCACGTTTGCGATTCCATATTTTGCAATTTCGTCAAATAATCCTTTTATAAGTGATGACTGAGCATTATCAGCGTCGATTAATACAGCTAATTTATCATACGACTCGTTCTCTTCCATAGACTTCCTCCACTTAACTCCATATAGATGTAGTTTTAAACATTTATTTAAAGTGCTGACTTTCTTATAATCGTTCTTATTTAAAAACATTAACCTTATATTTAAGAATTAACTAAAAATATTCTGAGATAATATTCATAATATACTTATCTCTAATCTAAACTAAACCAGAGGTGAAAACTAAATGGCAGAAAAATCAATGGACCAGAAAGCAGCTTCAAGAATACAGTCTAATGCGGATAAAACAGGCAACAATCAGAATTTTAAATCCCGTGCTCAGTCTGCAGCAGACAAGAATAAAAAGTGAGTGGGGGCTTTATGCCCTCTTTCTTTTTATTCAATTAAAACTTGATTCATTTCGTAGAGTACATCTATAGGTAAGAGTTTGTCATCGGATTCAAAAAAGTCTTCTCTCGGAAATATTTCCCTACATACAATGAAGTTCGTATTTGTTGCTGAGAAGCGACGATATAAAAAGAAATGCTGGATTACTTTATCTCTAATAATCCATTTGCGTATAGCTCACATCATTTTAGATCAGATCGCACACGGTCTTTAAGTTCCTGTCTTTTTGCAGCGTTCCATCCGCTAACATTGGATATATATCCAGTTACTCTTGAGAGTTGGTGGACGCTGTGATTCATACAATCCGGGCACATTGGTTGGTCACATACGGGGCACGGTGCAATGTTTGCAACGGTGTCATGAGCACATTTTTTCCCATTAAGTGCTACCCATACGTGAACCGGGCAGGGATTATTTTCATCTGTTTTCATAGGTTGTCCGTCATTGAACTCATTGCACCATTCTTTGCACCTATCAACAAATTTATTCTTTGGGAGTGCAAACAGTTCTTCTATTGACATTGTTTGTGAATTTGACATGTTCTATTTCTCCTGTATTATATTGTACTCTTTAAATTTGGTTTATTGATTAATAATCGTTTTTGACCCCATGATTGGATACTAATTATCCAAAAGTGGTAACAGAGTTGATAACATATAATGGACAGTATAATCAAGCTCTCAATCCATCATTCTTGAATTTGCATGAGAACGAGCAATTGTTGAAGATCATGTGTGGATATGAGTAGGTCAAATACAGGCAATTTGATTGCTATCGCCAGGCGAGCACTTTAAGCGCCCTGAAGGCAAACGTTCACAATTCACGGCAACCTCCTGCTCGATTTATAATCCCAACCAACTAAACTAAACTAAACTAAACTAAACTCTCAGTAAATCTTGGTACTCGAACAGTTTCCCGGTTGAGATTTGGAAGCCCACTTATTTCTTGTTTGTTGTGTAATTTGAATATTCTGTATCGTACATATTATTTCATGATCTCTCTTGATGTTTAACAAACTAAAAATATCTCTTCTAAACACAAAACATATATATCATATTTCGGTTGTGTATTCAAAATAGAATAAAATAACAATAAAAGGCAAAACTTCGAAATAAAAGCTTTCGATCATTATGTAGGAGTAGTAAAACGGTGGCATCAGTCCTAAAAATATTATTTGCTCTGATAATTGTAATTATTTTACTTACAACGGTAACACTAATTGATAATAATTATTCATCAGAGTCCATGGGGAAAAGTACTGGTTCCACAAAAGCAGAATTTTCAACAATAGAAGATGCTTTAATGTTGGAATTGTCTGAACCATCACTGGATTCAGGAGTTAGTGTAGTTGGGGTAAGTTACTACGAAGACATTAATGCAATAGTGATCGGACTCGAAAGAAGGACCTATTCTGACAACGAGCATTTGCGCAATTCAATGATCCAGTCTATTTTTGAGATCATGCCTATTGTCCTTGATCATTCAGAAGAACTGGGTGATAAAAATATTGTTTTTACCGGTAGCTCGATGTCACTAACTGCAAGAGGCACCCGCAGAATGATGAAGATCTTCCACACCGAGGTCAATTTTGACCTGGCTACACAGATCGATTGGGATAATTTTACTGATAATGAAGATAGAGAGCAATTGTTACTAAACGAATTTGAATACGTGTGGTGGCATACTAAAGTTAAAAGCAGTTGATTATTTTATTTATGCTATCATTTTATGTTTCTTAAGATGGCTTAATTCCACCAACTTCAATGCTAACTACAGATCCTGTCATCTTTTCTGCTTCTTCCATGGAAAGATCCATGTCCTTCAGGATCGCAGTCATTTCATCAGGTGAGATCATTGCAACGATCAGGTCGAATGGATAAGTTGTCTCTTCTATTATCTCAATATCTACGAACCCGGATTTTCTGATAACATCCAGATACTCTTTCTTTAAGATCGCACCTGAAATACAGCTGATATACGCCTCTGCGGATTCTTTTATCCTGTCCGGGATGGGGCTTAAAAGGGCAATGTCAGATATGATGAAACGTCCACCTCCTTTAAGGACCCTGAATATCTCCCTGAATACTTTATCTTTGGAAGGGGAGAGGTTGATCACACAGTTCGAGATCACAACATCAATGGAATTATCAGTAACAGGAAGGTCCTCAATATCTCCCAGCCTGAATTCTACATTTGTATATCCTCCTTTTGAAGATTTTTCAGTGGCTTTTTCGATCATATCCGGTGTCATATCTACGCCGATGACCTTTCCTTCCTTTCCTACCCTGGCTGCTGCAAGGAAACAATCAAAGCCTGCACCTGAACCCAGATCAAGGACAGTTTCACCAGATTTCAGAGATGCCAGTGCAGTGGGATTCCCACAACCAAGACCAAGATTTGCTCCTTCCGGGATCTCATCAAGTTCTTTGTCTGAATAGCCGACCTCCCGGCTTATGTCTTCCGCAATGCCACTAACATTACAGCATGAGCTTGACGTTGAACAGCAGGGCAAGCCAGTTCTTGCTATTTCGGTATAACTTTCCTTTACCATTTTCTTTATTTCTTTTGGATCCATCATAACCCTCGATTATCGAATACATCTGTATGATCATCATTCCTGTTGACTTCATTATTGGCATGTGTTCCTGAATTTTGCGCTTAATTTTTCTCTGTAGAGTATGTTGTACACGCAGAATGGTATCATTTGGCCGTTAGGAAGGATCTCTGTTATACAGCATTTCTTCGCTCTATCCAGATCAAAATTGAATTCGTCCATAAAAGCATGGACAGAGATGAGAGTTATGTTGTCTATTATTTTACCAGTATCTGAAACCATGCCCGGGAACAATGTGCAATTACATTTCTGTGTTCCATCGCCACAACACTTGTTAGTTTTGGACATAAGCACATTCAGAGCATTGATCGATCTTTCTATCTTAGATGTAACTTTAAGGTCTGCAACAGTGCGATCAACAAGGAAGTCACGGCAGGCACTGGAGTTCAGGAATTTAGTTAGTGATATCTTTTTTCCCATGTGATCGTAAACATAGGCACAAACTGAACAGGTTGGGTGAGGGCAAGGGATGCTAATAAAATTATTTTTGTTTAGCACTCCTTCTGTCTGATCCTCGATCTCGTCTAATATTTCAGGAATGGTTAGTCTCGTTTCGGTCTTTTTCTCCAGTTCATATCTTCCGGTTATTGTTGCTGGCTGGAAATTGACCATTTTTATATTTGTTTTTCCAAGGGCAAGATCTATGATATTACCAATTTCCTGATCATTTACTCCCTTAACAATAGTGGCTACCAGAGCAACTGTCAAACCAAGTTTTTCACAGTTATCAAGCGCTTTCATTTTGATATCGAGCAGAGGTCTTCCTCTGAGAGTTGTATAGGTCCTGTCATCCAATCCGTCGAATTGAAGGTATATGATTGGTTTACCAATTCCGGATCTATCATTTTGAACAGTAGATGCTATCTTTTCTGCAAAATCCATATCAGCAAGTTTTAACCCGTTGGTGTTCAAAACCGGATAAATGATATTCTTTTTACCCACATATTCAAGGATCCTAATGATATCCGGATGCAATGTTGGTTCTCCTCCACTTATCTGGAGGACTTCAGGTTCCTTCTCACACTCGACATAAAGGTCTATCATTTCCTTTACCTTTTCAAAAGGCAGTGTAAAACTTCCTTTTGAAGCTGCAAAACAAACCGGGCAATTCAGATTGCAAGTGTCGTTTATTTCGACGATCCCAACGCATGTGTGCTGCTGATGATCAGTACATAATCCGCAATCAAGGGGACAACCCTTAGAAACAGGGTTTTGGTATTGCAGGGGTTTTGAACCGGGCCTGTCGCTCTTTAAAGCAGCAAGATAGTCATTGGCATCCGAATAGACAAGTGTTTCGAAAGACCCGTGCTCAGGACAATCTTTGCGTAAAAATACTTTGTTCTCACGCAGTATCATCTGGCAATCGATGATCTTAAGGCAGTTCGGGCACACACTTTTTGAGGTTCTTGCAATAATTTCATCAAAGGCTAAGCCTTTTTGAGCCGATCTGTTCCTATTCTGAATTGTTTCAGAATCTTTAGTAATTGTCAATTCCCCCTTCTAATAGCAAATACAGCATCTGCCAAATATAGCATCATTCTATAGTTTTTCTGTTAAACTATTTATAGGGCTATAATGGGGTAATCTAAATCGGGATTACTTAATGAAAGTAAAGATCTTAATAAAATCCCAAAGACCAATTGTTAGAATAAGAATTTACGTCATTCATGATGGTGATATGACCGAAGCCTATAAAATTAAATGAACAATAAAATAGTGATCAAGGAATGAATCTTTGATCTCACTCAGCTAATTTATACTTTTTAACTGTAGCATATCCTGCTAGTGCTATTAAAGGAGCTGCCATAAGATGTGTGTTACTTTCAAGAAATATGCTGATTCCTGATCTCATTGCAACAATTTGTAATTGAAGAAGTACTTCTGCTACTAAAGCAAGTGCAGCATATGCTGATATTATCATAATATATGAATAGTATTTCGATTCCATAAGTTCAGATCCCCCAATAATCCTTAATATTTAAAATTTCAAATATATTATATGTTGAGCATTCTATTCTATCCTTAGTTATTGTATAAATAAATTTCTAATCAATTATACTTTTTTTAATCTAGTTTTAAATAAGTGATCAAAACGAGTCAGATATGAATATGGTCGATCCGTTTTTCTCATCAGTTGATGGTAATATTATTATCCAAAAGCTTTATATCTAAATAAGGTATTTTTAGATTGCTTTTAGAGGATTAACGCTGCTTTGATGAATATATAGGTTTGGATGGTATTGCTTTAACTGTTTTGCTATTTCTCCTTATGTTTACTAGTCTGGTTATTATCTTTTTAAGCACTTGAAAGGAAGTGAAATATTTGTTCAATAACATGGAATCCACTGCACCAGTAGAAGCTGGCGAAACATACGACGTAACAATTGAAGATATCGCAAGAGAAGGCGATGGAATCGCTAGAGTAAGCGGTTTCGTAATTTTCGTCCCAGGCGCAAAGGTCGGCGACGAAGTAACAATCAAAGTTACCAAGGTCATGAGAAAGTTCGCATTTGGCGAGCTCGTATAATTACAGTTTAATAAGTTCAATGATGGAAGGTCGTATTGTTCGATCTTTCATTGTCACTTTTTTGGCATTTATTTTCGTTAATAGTAATCTTAATTAATGCTAATTCTTGTTTTGAATTGCAGTTTTAAATTAAGTTATCGATTGTAGCATTTACTTGGTTAATAGTGAAAACAGCTATTATGTTACTCGAATCTAATATCCATCATTATTCTTTATTCATTTAAAGTATAGGCATAGCTACTGGCACAGCTACTAAATTTAACAAATCATGAGAATAGTTAATTGAATTAAACTAAATGATGAGAAATGATCATGTGATGATCATGAAAATAAATAATGAATGGTAATACATTCATCATTTATTTCAGGTAACCCTTGCGCTGAAGCCAGTTTACCTGTGGCATTGTGTACTTCCAGATCACATCAGCTTTTGAATCCTGGAAAGACCATGGAGTCGCTATAACAATATCGCCTTCACGAACCCACATCCTTTTTTTCTTTGAACCAGGGATCCTCCCCATCCTTACAACGCCATCCATGCATTGTAATGTAACTCTTTTTCCACCAAGCAATGTACCAACAGTTGCTAAGATCTCATTTTTATCTTTTCGTGGGGTACGAACTCTTGTAACTTCCGGAGTATCGGAAGGTTTGCCGCTAGCACCCTTATTTTTCCTCATATTACTTCTATAATTGGCCAGGTTAATTCCTCTTTGTTAGTATGTAGATCATTAGAATGTGTTTATAACATTCTGTCCTATTCTATAACAAATAAGTGTGAAATGTGTGAATTGCTATAAAGCACTTGAACCACTTAATGGTATCTAATTCTATAAAGTTCCACTGAGATTATTTGTTGGAAGATTTCTCAAATATGATCAATATAATTTATCATTCAAAAAAGTGGAAATAATTTTTTTTAATAACAAACCATAAGCATATCTGTTTATGATATTAAACAAACTCAATACATATAAAGTCTGTTGAAGAAGTAGGAATAGTCTAAGCAATTTAACTTCTTTTCAACTTGAAATTAACGTTTCATGCATATACTTTCTAAAAAATCACCTGTTTTCTCTTTCGGAGCTAGCGGTAATTTTGTCGGAATTCAGTCTCATTCTCCGAAGATAAATTATATATCCAATCAATCCCCATTTCACGCCGTTAACTCAAACACAAAAGCTTATCAGTAATGTCTATTAGACTAGCGACCTGAACATTTTTGTCGATAGAACTAAGTAACAGATACTCATGTTCAGATTTGAAAAATGCTATAGATATTATAAAATGCTATAGATTACCAGTGATTGACAACTGGTTAGATTTTATTTGTAAAGTTTGTGTTAAAGTCATAGGTAATGAATATCTCTTCAAAAAATTGGAGGAAACATGCTCGAGGTAAAAGATCTGGTAGTTGAGATTGGCGGCAGGACGATCCTGAACAAAGTTAATCTCAAAGTAGAGCAGGGTAGCACCACTGTTCTTTTTGGCCCTAACGGAGCAGGTAAATCCGCACTTCTCATGACGCTTATGGGATTTAGCGGTTACAATATTGTTAGTGGGCAGATTATATTCAAAGGCGAGGACATAACTAACCTTTCAGTTGATGAAAGAGCAAAACGGGGATTGGGCATCATGACCCAGAGACCACCTAATCTGACAGGTGTTAAGCTCGAGACGCTCGTGAGCGCTATATCAACAGAAGACAGTCTTGACACTGAAGCAGTTGCAAAGAAACTTGATATGGAGCGCTTCATGGAAAGAGATGTTAATGTTGGCTTTTCGGGTGGAGAGATCAAGAGGTCTGAATTATTACAACTATCAGCACAAAACCCGTGCATGTACCTGCTCGATGAGCCGGAATCGGGTGTTGACCTTGTGAGCATTGAAGAAATAGGTAAGACCATAGACGAACTTCTGAAAAGCAGGTCAAGCTGTTTTGTTGACCATAACAGGAGAGGAAATTCAGCACTTATTATAACGCATACCGGTCAGGTATTGGACTATGTTGAGCCTGATATGGGCTACATACTTTGTAATGGTGCTGTTGTATGCAAAGGTCACCCACGTGAAATGCTCAAGGAAATAAAGAGTCAGGGATATGGAGAGTGCATAAAATGCAAAAGGGGACAGCTTTAAAGGAAAAGGCTGAAAAGGCCATAGCAAAGACTGCAACGTATGGAGAGGACTTCGACCTTGATGAGTTTGAGATCGGTACAAAAGAAGTACCAGTTACAGAAGATCTTGAGGACCTTGACAGCGATTTCAAGCAGACACTTCTCAATGTAGGTGTTCTGCCTGATGAGAAAGAGAGATCTGGCAGTTTTCTGATGCTGGACAATGCAATATCCCATTCATCGATCAGTGATCCTGACATCGAACTGATGTCTTTGCATGAAGCAATGGAGAAACATGACTGGCTGGAGGAATATTCCTGGAAGCTTGTTTCCGTGGATACTGACAAGTACACTGCAAAAAGCTATCTTGAGAACGCTAATGGTTATTTCATTCGTGCACCTGCAGGTAAGAAAAGTTCTATGCCAGTGCAGACATGTCTTGTCATGGGGCATAAGGATGTGACACAGACCGTTCACAACATCCTTATTGTAGAAGAAAATGCACAGCTTGATGTCATAACGGGATGTACCACCAAGAAAGGCGTTGAAAGAGCAATGCATCTTGGTATCTCTGAGATATATGTCAAAAAGGGTGGTGTCCTTAACTTCACAATGATACACAACTGGGCCGAAGACATAGGAGTGCGCCCAAGGACCGCTATCCATCTCGAAGAAGGTGCAACGTTCGTCAACAACTACATCCTGCTTAAGCCGGTGAGATCAATTCAGTCATACCCAACTGCAATTCTGGCAGGAGAAGGTGCTTTCGCAAGGTTCCATACAATTGCTGTTGCACATCCCGGTTCCGAGCTTGACCTTGGAAGCAGGGTATTGTTCAATGCTCCCAACACAAAGGCAGAGCTTATTTCAAGGACCATTACTACCGGTGGTAAGATCACTGCCAGAGGAGAGATGGTTGCAAATGAGCTTCATTCAAAAGGACATCTGGAATGCCATGGGCTTGTACTTAACAACGAAGGTACACAACGAGCAATTCCAATACTTGAGGCAAATGTGGATGATGTGGAACTTACACATGAAGCAGCTGTAGGAAGGATCGCAAAGGAACAGGTGGAATACCTGATGGCCCGCGGACTTTCTGAAGAGGAATCTGTAGGAATGATCGTACGTGGTTTCCTTGATGTGGGCATAACCGGCCTTCCGGAAGAGCTTGCAGAAGACATTGACAAAACTATCGCACAGATAGGAAAGGATGCGATCTGAGATCAGATCTGTCCTTTTTCATTTTATTTTGGTTTATTATTTATTGATCCAAATCCTTTTTTAAGTATGTATAATCTAAAACATACTATTAATTATACATAATTCAAGTACGGCATATGCTATAAAATTAATTGGTATGTTTAATGTCTCTTTATATTCTTAATAATTTATATATCAGTTCTTTTTATTTTTAATACGGGATTGCACTTCGAAAATCAAAACATAATGCCCAAACTTATAAATATTGAATAAATCCCACTATAAGAGGGGTAAAAGATGAATTGGAAAATTCTATTAACAACTTTTGTTGTTCTGACTGTTGTCCTTAGCGGATGTACAGAATCGGGGTCTGAAGATCCTGCAGATGCTGAGAAGGGAAAAGTGGTCATTGGTTCTAAATTGTTCCAGGAGTCATATATACTGGCAAACATGGCTGGTATCATGCTTGAAGAAGAAGGTTATGAGGTTGATGTAAAAGAAGGTCTTGGTGGCACTCTTATAAATTATGAGGGTCTCAAGCAAGGTAGTGTGGATGTATATGTGGAATATACAGGTACTGCATATAGCCAGATACTGAACGAGACTCCGCTTGAAGTGTGGGATCCTGAAGTTGTCTATCAGGTATCTGAGGAAGGACTGAATGCTGATGGTGTTGTTATCGTAGCAGAACTTGGTTTTGAGGATGCGTATGCACTTGCTGTAAAGGATCAGTGGGCTGAAGAGAACAATGTTGTTAATATCAGTGATCTGGATGGATATGCATCTGAGTTAACTATCGGTACTGATCCTGAATTTGCATATCGCGAAGATGGTCTGCCTCGCATTAACGATCTCTATGGCCTTGAGTTCAAAGCGGTCAAGCCTACAGTTGCGAACATCATGTACGAGGCTATTAAGAATGATGAAGTTGATGTCGTTTCAGCATATACTACAGATACAAGGAACGAAGTTTTCGATCTTCGTATCCTGAATGATGACATGAATGCATTACCTCCATACGATGCTATTCTAATTATGTCTGCAGAATTTGCAGAGGTAAACCCTGATGCTGTTGCTGCTCTTGAAAAATTGGAAGGACAGATCGACACAGACACAATGAGAGGTCTGAACTACCAGTTCGATGTTGAGAAGCGTGAAGCAGAGGACATAGCAAGAGATTATTTGATCTCAAGCGGATTGATAGAGAGCTAATTCCTCTTTCAATCTCTTATTTTTTTAGTATAGTGTAGAAACTGCTTTTTTAACTGAGATCTGCTTATGCCATCCAAAAGGATATTCGACAGGATAGATTCTATCCGGATTCGCGGTGTGACTAAAAAATATGAAGGCAGGTTTGCTATCAATGACCTGAACCTTGATATTGAAGGTGGGGAAATGCTCATTCTCATCGGTCCCAGCGGATCAGGGAAGACCACAACGCTACGTACGATCAATCGTCTGATAGAACCTGATTCCGGTACTATTCACATAAACGGACAGGATGTTATGGAAATTGAGCAGGTTGCTCTCAGGAGGAACATTGGCTATGTTATCCAGGATATCGGCCTATTCCCTCATATGACAATAGCTGAAAATATAGGACTTGTTCCTAAACTGGAAGGATGGGATAAGGAAAAGATCAGTGAAAGGGTACAATACCTTCTGGATTTTGTGTCCCTGCCATCAGAGATGTTCATGAACAGATACCCCCACCAGTTAAGTGGAGGCCAGCAACAGAGAGTGGGACTCGCAAGGGCACTGGTAATGGACCCGCCTCTTTTGCTCATGGATGAACCCTTTGGAGCACTTGACCCTATTCTGAGAAAGCAGCTTCAGGAAGAGTTTTGTATTATCCGGGAAAAGCTCGGAAAGACCATTATTTTCGTAACTCATGATATTGAAGAGGCTTTCAAGCTGGCGGACAGGATAGGCATTATGGATGATGCAAAGCTTGTACAGATCGGAACAGCAGAGGAACTGATCTTCCATCCTGCAAATGAAATGGTGGCAAGTATTGTTGATACCGGAAAGAAGTTCAAGCATCTTGATACTTTGAGGATAAGGGATCTTATGACTCCCCTTGACAACAAATATGTTCATGAAGGAACTCTTTCTGTCAGCGAAGCCATTAAGTCGATGCTTGATAAAGGCATAGAGCTCGCTGTTGTTTTTGATGACAATGGACCTGTTGGTATTGTCAGGCTGCCTGACCTGATGCGTCTGGGAGAAACAAATGATACTATTGGTGACCATGCTTTAAGTGTTCCTTCGTTTAGCAGTGATGAGCTTCTTGAATCTTCACTTAAGGACCTGCATGAGAAACATAATTCGATCGCATTTGTCAGAGACGATGACCAAATTCGAGGTTTCCTGTTCCCGATAGATATATTCAGGCAACTGGTTTGATCAGGAGTGAGTGTTTTTGTTACTATCTGATCTTATAAGAGTCTGGGAAGCGAATTCCCTTACCACACGTACGATTGAGCACTTGACCATGTTCAGCATTGCCATCGTCATTGCATCCATTATTGGGGTAAGCTTGGGCATCTACCTGTACAGCAGACCCAGAATTGCTCACCCTGCACTTAATTTCCTGAACGTTGTGGAAACCATACCGGATATTCCTCTTCTTGTACTCCTGTTGCCAATATTCGGGCTTGGCGAGGAACCAACGATCGTAGCTTCCATACTTTATTCGCTTTTACCTATCACACGTAACACCTACACAGGCCTCAAAGAGGTTGACCAGCAGTATATCGATATAGCACACGCAATGGGACTTTCCCAGCGTGAGATCCTTATGAAGGTCAGACTCCCGCTTTCCCTGCCTATGATAGCAGGTGGCTTAAGGATAGCTCTTGTATTCACTATGGGTGTTGTGACACTTGGCGGACTGATTGCTGCAGGTGGCCTTGGAACAGCCCTTATAGCCGGGATACAGCTCTATAAGATCGAAACCATACTTGTCGCCGGTATCTGGACCGGTCTTCTGGCAGTGATCCTTGATGGCTTTGCAGGTTCTCTTGAGAAGAAACTGCAGAGGAAGTATGGCACATGGTAACTATTGAGACGATCCTTGGACATACCGGTGAGCATCTTGTGCTTTTGCTTACCACGCTGTTTGCAAGCATTTGCATCTCCCTGCCCCTTGCATTTGTTTCCCTTTACAGCAAACGTGTCGGATATGTCATCATGAAGTTCGCGAACCTTGCCCAGGCAGTGCCAAGTTTTGCTGTTGTTGCTATTGTGGTCCCTCTGATAGGAATCGGATTCTATCCTGCACTTATAGCCATCCTGCTGAGGGCACTTCTGCCTATCATCAAGAACACCTACATCGGACTTTCAACGGTGGATCCTTCCATGCTTGACTATGCAGACGGTATCGGTCTTAACCAGTGGCAGATCCTCCGCTATATCCGTCTCCCAAATGCCTATCCTGCCATATTTGCAGGTATCAAGTTCGCATCCATCCTCATCAACAGCATAGCCATCCTGACAGCCTACATTGGCAGTGGAGGTCTTGGTGAGCTTATCTTTGAAGGGCTTGTGGGCTTCAATAATGAGAAGATACTTGCAGGTGCCATTCCTGCGATATTGATAGCACTTACACTGGATGTCATTTTTACAGCAATGGAAAAGAGGCTGGTTCCGAATTACAGGAAATGAGTTTCAAGATGTTGAAACACTTCGGTTAATATGTAGCTATAATTAGACATGTTGAGTCGCATTAAACAAGAAAAAATAAATAAAATATGAGGATTTGAATCCGTTATTTCTATAGATTTTTTATCTTTTTATTCTATAATCCATAGGTAAATGGATAGAGATATTTATTAGTAAGTGCTTCTAATAATATATTAGGGGGAATTATTCAAATGAAAATATATTCAATAATTTTAGTAGTACTTTTTATTTTGATTACCATTGGAACAGTATCCGCAAGCACATTCACAGTGAACAACAGCACCGGAGATGTAGCAGATTTTACTTCGATCCAGGCTGCTATAGATGATGTGAATACAACTAATGAAGATACGATTCTTGTTTATCAGGGAACCTATACAGAGAATGTGACTGTGAACAAGGAACTGACAATCAATTCACATCCTGATAATCTGGGCGATACCATTGTTCAGACTGCTAATCCAAATAATTCCGTATTTTACGTGACTGAAGACAATGTCACTATCAACGGCTTTAATGTGACAGGTGCAAATAATTACGTTGGGATACTTCTCAATGGAGTTAATGGATGTAATATTAGTGATAATAGCTTATCGAATAACTTTGTCGGCATCAGGCTGGACCAGTCCAGCAACAATATGCTGAGTAATAACATTGCAAACTCGAACAGTGATACAGGTATCGGCCTGGTGAATTCCAGCGACAGCAACACACTGACCAATAACATTGCAAATTCGAACACCGACACAGGTATCTGGCTTTTCGGGTCCAGCAACAACATGCTGAACAGTAATATTATATTGAACAATGAATTCGGCATCAGGCTGGTAAATTCCAGCAATAGCAATACACTGACCAATAATACTGCAAGTTCGAACAACGATGCAGGTATCAGACTGGAACAGTCAAGTAATGGCAACAATCTAAGCAGTAACATTGCATTGAATAACATCTTCGGCATTGGTCTGCAACAGTCCAGCAATAGCAACAAGCTGACCAATAACACTGCAAACTCGAACACCAACACAGGCATCTGGCTTTCCGAGTCCATCAACAACATGCTGAGCAGTAACATTGTGCTGAATAACAATTTCGGTATCGGTCTGCAACAGTCCAGTAATAGCAACACACTGACCAATAACACTGCAAACTCGAACACCGACGCAGGTATCAGGATGCAACAGTCCAGCAATAACAACACGCTGACCAATAATAATGCAAACTCGAACGGTGATACAGGTATAGGTCTGTTGAATTCCAGCGATAACTCCCTGAGCAGTAACATTGTGTCAAATAACTTTGACGATGGCATTTATTTTGAGGGTTCCAACAACACTCTCCTCTACAATAATTACTTCAACAATACAAATAACGTTGAATATGTTGGCATCAATAATGGCAACATCTGGAACATCACCATGACTGCTGGAACAAACATTGTTGGAGGTCATCTCCTTGGTGGAAACTATTGGGTGCATCCTAATGGAACAGGATTCAGTGTTGACACAGCAGATAATAACACGGATGGGATCTGCGATGAGCAATACAACCTTTCAGTAACTGAATCTGACTACCTGCCACTTATCATTGTCGTTGACACTCTCATGCCAGTGATCAGTATAACCTCACCGGCAGATGGATCATCCACAACGGCAAGTTCTGTTACTGTCTCAGGCCTTGTCAATGGAACCGGATCTCTGCCATTGGTTACAGTGAATGATATTAATGCAGAAACCACAATCATAGAATTCAACGGCACCTTCACGGCAACGGTACCTCTGGTCATAGGTGCTAACACCATTTATGCAAACGTTACCGATGCTGCTGGAAATACCAACACAACATTTGTGAATATTGCACGAACCTCATCCTCTGGCAGTAACGGTGGCGGTTCCTCCGGAGGTATTGGCACTCCGGTAATTATACCAATTCAGGAAGAACCTAAAGTGGAGGAAGAAAATACTACTTCCGATTCAAATGCTACCAATAATGTAACTATAGTAGCTCCTGAAGAGGAAGTTGTTGAAGAACCACAGGAACCACAAGGAGAAACTGAAGCAACTCCGGGATTTAGCATAATGCTGACAACTGGTGTTCTGCTATCAGCATATGTTATTTACAAAAGGAAGGATTAATAAACGGTCCTTCTAACCTTTTTCTTTGTTTATCCTGATCTCAAGGTTTCGTTTGTTTTGAAGCAGTTCTATATCATTTATTGACTAAACTGTTGTACGATATTCATTGATTCAAACTAGATGGTGTTATGTGCTCCAAATACCAGAGTCTGATTTTAATTCACTGATAAATTCTAGGACGGAACCATTTTGCACTATTTTAAGTATCATCAATTCTGTTATGAATCACGGAGTTGCACTACAATGGATGTTCCTCAACTGATCAATACTATCCGTTCCTCGCGCAGGTATGAAGGCCAGATCGTACACGTTGAGACCATTCCTCCAAAAGAGCCAGAATATGAGGACGTGGAACTGAAACCGCTGGTAATGTATGCTCTCAGCGAAATGGGTATTGAGAAGCTTTACACTCATCAGGCAGAGGCCATCGGGACAGTAAAAAGAGGCAAACACTTGGGCCTTTCTACCAGCACAGCAAGCGGTAAATCCATGTGCTATATGCTTCCCATCTTCGAGAAATTAATGGAAGATCCCAATGCAACTGCTCTTTATATTTCACCTTTGAACGCACTGGTCAATGACCAGCTTGATACATTTCAGAATTTCCGCGATCTCATGGGCATCGAGATGAACATCAACCGGTTCATCGGTACAATGTCATCGGAGGAGAAATCCGCGGTAAAATACGGAAATCCCAGAATACTTTTTACTAATCCGGAAATGCTCCATTTAAGCTTTCTGCAATGGAAACACCAGTGGAAGAAGTTCCTCTCTAACCTGAAGTTCATCGTTCTGGATGAGAGCCATTCCTACAGCGGTGTCATGGGAAGCAACATGGCAAACCTTCTCAGGCGGCTAAATCGTGTTTGTGATCATTACGGATCTAAACCGCAGTACATCTGCTGTACAGCTACCATTGGCAATCCGGAAGAACATACATCTGCCCTGATAGGCAAAGATGTGACACTGGTCAATAAGGATGGTTCAGGCAGCGGAATGCAGAAGTTCATCTTCTGGAACCCTCCTCTTTATACCCGTTCCCGCTCCAACAATTTCACACTCAGGAGAGCAAGTTTTGGTGAGACCGTTGATCTCTTCACTACCTTTGTGCAGAATGACCTCCAGACCATTGTTTTTGCAAGATCAAGGCAGAAGGTCGAAAGAATGTACGTTGAAGCAAAACAGAGACTTGAGCAGCGAGGCGAGCAAAAGATCATCAGCCCTTACAGGGGTGGCTATCACGGGAATGAACGTGAAGCGATCGAGAAGGGACTCTCAAGTGGGAATGTTGCAGGTGTCATCTCTACTATGGCTCTCGAACTTGGTATTGATATTGGCGGTCTGGACGCCTGTATAATGGATGGTTTCCCAGGGACCATCATGAGCGCTAGGCAGCAATCCGGACGAGCAGGGCGTGGAAGTCAGGAAAGTGTTGTTGCCCTTGTGGCTGATTCTAATGCACTTGACCAGTACTATATGAGAAATCCAACTGACCTTTTCAAGAAAGAATGTGAGGAGGCTGTTATCAATGTCTCCAATCGTTATATTCAGGCTGGCCATCTGCTCTGTGCAGCAAGGGAACTCGCATTAAGGCCGGAAGACGAGAAGTATTTTGGCAGTGATTTTGCCGAGATAATAGCAGTGCTTGAAGAAGAAGGATTGCTAGAAGGCGATCGCGAAAAAGTTTGTACGGACGGCAAGGCTCACATGCGTGTGTCCATCAGGGGAATTGATGGCGATGGCTACACCATTTTTGAGAAAGGAAGCCGTGCTCCCCTGGAAAAGGATATTGGCAGGCTAAGGGCATACAGAGAGGCTTTCAAGGGTGCTGTTTACATCAACAAAGGCACTCCTTATTCTGTTACTGAACTTGACCATGAGAAACAGGTCATCCGAGTGGAAAAAGCAAAGGATGGATATTACACAAGGTCACAGGTAGCTTCAGACATACAGATAGTGGATGTGATCGATACGAAGCCTCTTCAGACCTGTGATGGTGTCACTGTTGGCTTTGGTGATGTTGACGTCACCCAACAGGTGACCGGATTCAAGAGGTTCATGCAGCGTACTGATGAGGAGCTTGGACAATTTTCCCTCACGATGCCAAAATTTAGTCTTGAGACCGAAGCCCTTTGGCTTGAGTTTCCTGAATACCTTGCCGACCTGGTGGAAAAGTATGAAAGGGATTTCAATGGCGGCATCCATGCCATTGAGCATGCAATTATAGCAATGTATCCGCTTCACCTTCTTGCTGACAGGAACGATGTGGGTGGAGTTTCCACTCCTGAACATACTGACCTGAATAAGAAGAGCGGGATCTTCGTCTATGACGGTCATGCCGGGGGTGTCGGATATGCTGAAGCTGGTTATGGCAGGATCGTCGAAATGCTCGAAGTGACACTGAAGGCTATAGAGAGCTGTCCCTGCAAAGACGGATGCCCAAGCTGTATCCAGTCCCCTAAGTGTGGTAATAACAACAATCCTCTGGATAAGGATGCGGCAATAATGATCCTCAGGAAGATGCTTGGCAAACCAGAATATATCCCGAAGAGGAAACACCTATCTGAGATATCAAAGCAGAGGCCAGGATCTCCTGCTCTGAACAGGCAGAATGAGAAGAAGGATCAGAACGATACTGCTGATGCATTGAACAGGGCAAGAAGGAAGCTGAAGCGTCAGGGGTCAGGATCAGCTGCCGAGTGGGTCAAAATGGGGATAGCTGCCGGCAGGGATGAGAAGGATCACAAAAAGGCATGTGAGTGTTTTGACAGGGCTCTTCAGCTGGAGCCGGATAACAGTACAGCACTTTCGAATAAAGGTGTCACATACATAATGATGGGAAAGCATACGCTGGCACTGCAATGCTTTAACAGGTTGCTGGAGCTTGGTTATGGGAAAAGCCATGTGGTCTGGAAGAACAAGGGTACAGCTTTGAGACTTCTTGGGGATCGTGCAGGTGCTATTGAAGCATACAACGAGGCCCTCAGGATAAAACCGGATGATGTCGGGACAAAACAAATGAGGGATAAATTAAGGGAAGCTGATAATGCTCTGTATGGTCGCGATGACCTATGATAGAAACAATTGGTTGTCGAATATATTCAATTAAATGTATATGAAACATTGAGTATATTTGATATGAAATATATTTTTTAAAAAAAGTTGAACTTAAATTTAAGAATAAGATGTTCAGGCGAACATCTCATTTATAGCTTCCACGAGGTCGTGAAGTCTTTCAACAGGGATTCCGATGATAAGCTCATCATCTGCGATGTTTGCGAACTTCCTGCTTCCTCCACATCCGACTGTTACGCTGATCTTACCTTCCTTGTATGGAAGGGCAACACCGTCTGCGCAAACACTCTGAATACCTGCAAAGCTTGCTTCTACCCTGCCACCAAACTTGTAGATCAATGCCTGGGAGAGCTGCATGACCTGTTTTGGTGAGGTTACGATAACAACTACATCAGGCTTGAAGGTTGCACTTTCGAGTGGTCCGTATACGACTGCTTTTGTGGTTCCTGCCTCTACCTTTGTTACCTTTTCCATTGTACGTCTTGCTGCATTGATGGTGCTGAAACGCTTGAGGTTGTAGTAGGTGTCACCGGTAGCCAGTTTGTGTGGCATTTCCTGCAAACCCAATACAGAAGATCCACCCTTGCACATCTGTTCATCTGCTGTAGCATAGAACTGCTTTCCGGTCTTCCTGACAATGTCCACCATCTGGCAGTGCCTTGTGCTCTCATCTATCTTTTCGATGCCTTCAGGTATGGCATGTCCTTCCGGAATAAGTGAGACTGCAACCGGTTTTGTCTTAAGGTTGAGCTTTTCTGTCAGCTGCTTTCCAAATTCGTTTATTTCCTTGAGATCCATATGTATCACTCAGTATTATGCTTGATATGATTGAAGATAACAATATTATTTTTGTTAACAGTGTTGTTGATACTGCTGATAACGGTTTATTTCGGTTGTGTTGTAAGTGTACACAACTGATTTTATATAAGCTTTGCTACTGATCATTTTAGAAAAGGATTGGTAGCTATTTTATGCTACCTGATAATCAAATATAGTAAAAAGAAACAGGATAGGGTCAGAGATCATTTAAGATCTCATCCAGTCGTTCCAGGCCCCGGCCTTCATTTCAAGGATATTCGTAATGTCCTCAAGCTGTTCTTCAGGAATACCTACAACCATCTCATCATCCTTGAGTCCTGCATTCTTGGCAGCACCATCACATCCAATAGAGATGTTAACTTCTCCGGTTGTGTAAGGTGAACCGGTAGCATCTGCACATGTAGACTGGATGCCTGCAAAGTTTGCAGTCATACGACCACCGCGCCTGTAGATCACGGAATGTGCGATCCTTCTGGCTACAAGGGTGTTTCCTATCACAATAATAACGTCAGGTTTTGTTGGTGTGCTTTCCAGTGGAGCAACAATGGTTGCAACGGTCGATCCGGGAGCAGGTCTTGGCATGTTGTCTACAACACGCTTAGCGACACTCAGGGAGATTTCCTTACCAAGTTTATCAAAATACAATTCTCCACTTTTGATCTTGTCAGGATAGTCTTGCAATCCAATGGCTGCAGCACCACCTTTGCAGGCATGCTCATCCATGGTAGCAAAAGTGACAGTATTGTTGAACCTGGCATCCTGAAGCATCTGGCAGTATCTTCTCGGATTTTCAATCTTTTCTAAGCCTTCAGGGATGTCTTTTTCTCTCTTTAATAATGATATTGCTACTGGTTTCCCGTTAAGTTCCAGTGCCTCAATAAGTTTCTCACTCATTTTTGCATAATCCATGTTAATACCTCTGGAATTTGTACTTGTATCGAGGATAAAATTTCATCTATCCATGTTCTTTACATATGATCTAATCTCTCATAGATGGGTAAATATATAGGCTTTTTCAGTAACATTTATATATTTCCTCTCATCTGTGTAGAATACAACAAAAAGATAATTAAAAATGAGGAAATTATATGAAGATATGTGTAACAGCCACAGATAAAAATATTGATGCAGCAATGGATTCACGTTTTGGAAGATGCCCGTACTTTGTTCTTGTAGATCCGGAAACAATGGAATTCAAAGCAGTTGATAACGCAGCAGCTTCAGCATCAGGCGGAGCAGGTATACAGGCTGCTCAGAACATTTCTGACAAAGGGATCGATGTTCTCCTTACCGGTAACGTCGGGCCCAACGCTTTCCCGATCCTTTCCGCAGCCGGAATTAAAGTAATGACAGGAGCCAGTGGCTCAATCAAAGATGCGATCCGCCAGTACAAAGAAGGTCAGTTGAATGAAACCGGTGCTCCGACAGCACAAGCACATGCTTCTATGGCTGCACCCGGCAGAGGCATGGGTGGAAGTGGCAGGTCCAGTGGGTCCGGCAGAGGAATGGGAGGCGGTGGCGGAGCTGGCAGAGGCGGAGGAAATCGTTAAGTTAACAGCTACAGATATTCCATTGTTTCTTCTGAAATTTCAAATAGGAAATTTTATATATTTGTAGGTTTTGTAAATTTTGTACACTTATTCCACAACCAATAGAAACCGAATTTGCCTTAAAAGTACAATAAATGATACGAGATGAGAACAATGTCAGAAGAATATAAATGGTTCTTAAAAGATGCAGTTGTAGACACCGGAATGTGCACTTTATGCGGTGCCTGCGCTGCGGTTTGCCCTTATGAGATCATCGAATTCGATGAGAACGGGCCAAAATTAAAGGAAGAATGCTACAGGAACGGAGAAGGTGCCTGCAAGGATGTTTGCCAGCGTGTCATGACAGATGCAGCCCGTATATCCATGAACGTGTTCAATTTTAAATCACTGCCACCATCACCTATCGGCCAGTATCAGAAGATCGTTTCTGCAAGGGCTACAGATCCCTCAATAGCCAAGAAGGGGCAGGATGGCGGCGCGGTGACCGCACTTCTCGGATACTGTTTTGACAATGGTCTCATTGATGGTGCTGTCACCACTGCAGGTTTTACAAAACCGGATTCCTGCATTGTTGCAAGCAAAGAAGAACTTATGGATACCCAGGGTGCCAAATATTCAACAGTTCCTGTGATGGCCGCACTGCGCCAGAGCAAGGATGAAATGAAAAATGTCGCAATGGTAGGTGTTCCATGCCAGACATACGGAACCAGAAGGACACAGTTCTTCACAGGCCTGAACGTTCACCCGATGGAAGTCGGAATGAATGGTGAAAAAGCTGACATCCCGAATATACCATATACGATCGGTCTGTTCTGCATGGAGAACTTTAACTATGAAAAGTTATCCGAGCACATGAAAAGCATAGGTATTGACCTGGACAAGATCCGGAAATATGCCATCAGGCTTGATGAAATGATCGTTACTACCGATGATGGGGAAATTGAGATCTCCCTGAAGGATATCGCTGACTGTGTGTGGGATGGATGCCGTATCTGCAGGGACGCTGTTTCAAAAGTTGCAGACATATCAGCAGGACACGTTGGCTCATCTACCGGATGGACCACTTTAATAGCCCGTAATGACAAGGGGCTGGCACTTCTTGAAGCAGCAGAAAAGGCTGGATACATAGAAACAATCGATGATGTCGACATCAGCATGCTAGAGGACTTTGCATCTATTAAGATGAGAAAGTTCAATAAAGAACTTGATAAACGTCTTGATAATGAAAAGAAAGTGAACTTTTACTGGGTACGTGATTATCCTGGTGTCAGACCTGAAGCAAATGGCACGAATTTCGTGAAGATCAAAACTAACTCCGGTATCGTGCAGCATGATTACATTGCCAGGGTTGCTGAACTTGCAGAGAAATATGGTGACGGTAGCCTTGAGCTTACCACAAGAAAGAGCGTTGAGATACAGGGTGTCAAAGGCGAAAATGTCGATGGCCTGATGGCCGATGTCTATGGCAGCGGACTCAAGACCATTGGAATGGGTTATGCTAACGCTTGTCCTGGAATGGATTACTGTCCTGAGGGACTTGTTACTACTAAGGACATTGCAAATGAACTTACCATGCAGTTCGCCCAAAAGCTCACTCCACACAAGATGAAGGTAGGTGTGGCCGGATGTCCGAACAGTTGTGTCAGAGCAGAAAACAATGACATTGGTATTGTCGGTCAGCTCCGTCCGAAGGTCGATACGGAAAAATGTACCGGATGCGGACGATGCAGCGAATTGTGCAAACTGAATGCTATCTCTGTGACCTCAGGAAAAGCTGTTATTGACAGGGACCTCTGCATCAACTGTGGATGGTGTGTCAGAGGGTGCCCACATGAGGCTGCTGTTGAAAGTGAGAGAGGTTATTCTGTATGGATCGGCGGGAATGATGCAAGAAGACCAACAAATGGTGTTCTCCTGAAGGCATTCTGTACAAAAGAAGAGATCCCTGCCCTGATAGACAAGGTTGGTAAGACCTTTGTCAAATACCGGACCAAACCCGGAAAGGAGCGGCTTGGTAATATCATTGAACTGGTAGGAGAAGGCCAGTTTATCAGTGAAGTTCTGAAAGAATGATCGAAAAGAAGGGTCCCGATGAGGGATCCCTTTTTTGTTTTTTGTGTTTTTTTATTGTTTATTAGTTATTGGGGAACATAATATGGCTGTAAAAGAAAAACTTCAGTTAGGTGCTAAGGCTTCAAAGAACTCTACCTTTGCACTGGTCTTTCTTGCAGCAATAAAAGGTACAGTGGGGTTCTATTCAGGAAGCTCTTCCCTGATCGCAGATGCTATCCATACATCAATGGATATCTTTACATCCCTTGCAGTGTGGATCGGGTTAAGACTAAGCCTGAAAAGTAGCGGGGAACACTTCCCTTATGGTTACTACAAGGCAGAGAATCTTGTGGCTCTTTTAGTATCAATTCTTATTTTATTATCCGGCTTTGAACTTGTTCGTGGAGCCCTGGAAACTATAAAGGATCCTGTTGAGCTGGAACATCAGGGACTGGCACTTGGGGCGGCTGTGTTCTCTGTAATTACTATCTATGCCCTTTCACAGTATAAGTTCAAAATAGGAAGGCAAATCGGTTCACAGGCACTGATCGCTGATGCTACTCATTCGTATACAGATGTATTTAGTTCCATGATCGTTGTTGTTGCTATTATCGGTTCGATGTTTGGCATGTCCTGGCTTGACAGTGCAGGAGTTCTTCTTATATCATTGATCATCTTCAAACTCGGGATCACCACAGCAAAGGAATCGGCACTGACCCTGATGGATGCATGGCTGGATAGGGATTCTATCGAGCATATCAGGAATACAGTAGGTCAGATCCCCGGTGTTAACAAAGTTGATGATATCAGGCTCAGAAGATCCGGCCTTGTGGTCTTTGGGGAGATGCAGGTAGAAAGTGCAGGAGAATACGATCTGAAAAGGGTTGAAATGCTTTCCGTTGAGATCGAAGAAGCAGTTAAAAGTGAAATACCAAATCTGGAACATATTTCAGTCGATGTAAAACCTGGAAAGATATCCGTGCTCAAGGTTGCGATCCCTGTAATGAAGCCAGAAGGATTACAGTCGAAGTTATCCAGGCATATCGGAAAAGCTCCTTATTATATGTTCATCCAGCTGGAAGACAACAAAATAATGGACTGGGACATTGGTGAGAACCCCGCTGCTGATCTGGATAGGAAAAGAGGCGTAAAGACGGCGGAGTACCTGCAGGAACATGGTGTTAATATTGTCATCATAAAGGATATCGGGGAAGGCCCATTCCATAAATTCCATGACAGCTTTATTAAACTGTTAGAGATGCCGGATGATGTGGAAGATGTTGAAACACTTATTGAAATTATCTCTGAGCTGAGTGTGATCACCGCTCCTACAGAATAATATAATTTGAGAATCGGAGAACATGGAAATGAAAATTGCGATAGCAAGCGGAAAAGGTGGAACAGGTAAGACAACAGTGGCAGTAAATCTTGCACTTTCCCTAAAGGATGCACAACTGTTCGACTGTGATGTGGAAGAACCTAACTGCAATCTGTTCCTTGGGTATGATCTTAAGAAGATCGAGGATGTGAATGTTCCGACACCGGTTGTTGATAAGAATAAGTGTGACCTTTGCGGCAAATGTTCTGAGTTTTGCCAGTTCAATGCCCTTGCCGTTCTGCCTGAAGATGTAATGATCTTCCCAACACTCTGCCATGGATGTGGTGGATGCACTATTGTATGTCCGAATGAAGCTATCAGCGAGGTGGACAGGAAAGTCGGAGTTATCGAAGGTTCGGTAAATGAAGAACTCGTGTTCTATCAGGGACTGTTGAAGATAGGGGAACCCATGACATCACTTGTGATCAAGGCCCTGCAGGAGCATATCGATAAGAATGCGACTGCCATCATCGATGCACCTCCAGGTACTGCCTGCCCGGTCATTGCTTCAGTGAAGAATGTCGATTACTGTATCCTTGTGACCGAATCGACACCTTTTGGGTTTCATGACCTGAAGCTTGCTCTTGATGTTATGAGGATACTGGGAATACCTTTCGGTGTGGTGATAAATCGATGCGATATCGGTGACAACAGGGTGGAAGATTACTGTGTTGAAGAGGGGATCCCGATCTTGATGAAGATCCCTTACGATAGGGAGATCGCAAAGTTGTATTCGCAGGGCATTCCCTTTGTTAATGAGATGCCGGAGTGGAAGGACAGATTTCTCAGGCTTTTCAGGGATGTTACTTCACTCTCTGAAATGAAGGATCGTCCTGAACAATGATCAAAAGAGTTGATATTAATGGTAAAGATCGGATTGGTAAGATGTGAAATGGCCTCAAGGTCCTGTCCGGGTACATCCTGTTTTAAGGCGATAAAGAATGGGACAGGTACACTTGAAGAGTTCAAGGATGAGGATATTGATATTATTGGCATGGTCACATGCGGAGGATGTCCGGGAAGAGATTCGATTAGACAGATCAGGGAAATGATAAGGAGAGGAGCTGAAGTAATATTCCTCTGCACCTGCATGATAAAACCGATCCCTAACCCGCCTAAATGTCCTTATGCTGAAGAACTTGCAGAAGCGATCAGGGATATGTGTGATGTCAGGGTCATCATGGGAACACATTGATGTTTCCTGAAATATTTTGAGATCGGAGAAATAACATGAAACAGCTTACTATAATAAGCGGAAAAGGTGGCACAGGGAAAACTACTATCGCAGCAGCTTTTGCTTCACTTGCAGATAATGCTGTGATAGCTGACTGTGATGTGGATGCAGCCGATATGCACCTTATATTGGACCCGAAGATAACTGAAACAATCGATTTCTATGGGCTAAAGGAAGCATCCATTGATGACTCTCTGTGCATCAAATGTGGCTTGTGTAAAGAGGCCTGCAGGTTCGATGCAATTACTGATGATATCAAGATCGATAGCTGCGAATGCGAGGGCTGTGGGGTATGTGCCCATACCTGTCCTGAAGGAGCTATAACGATGGTCGAAAGAAAGGCAGGAGAAGCTTATCTTTCTGAAACCAGGTTCGGAACAATGGCACATGCAAAGCTCAGTGTAGGAGAGGAAGCAAGTGGTAAACTGGTAGCGTTTGTCAGGGAGAATGCCAGAGACCTTGCTGATAGATATGACAAAGACCTGATAATCATCGATGGTCCCCCTGGAACAGGTTGCTCTGTTATTGCTTCCATTACCGGTGTTGATATGGTTGCAGTCGTAACCGAACCCAGCGTATCAGGAATTCATGATCTCGAACGGGTTCTGGGCGTAGCCGGCCACTTTAATATTCCGGCTGTGGTCTGTATAAACAGGTACGATATAAATGAAGATAACACCCGTGTCATTGAAGATTATTGCAGAGAAAACGGGATCGATGTTGTGGGAAAACTTCCTTTTAGCAGAATTCCGACCGAGGCAATGATCCAGGAAAAAACAGTGATAGAATATTCAGATAATGAAATGTCAAATGAGTTTTCAGAGAAACTAAAAGAGATATGGGATAACATTGTGAGAAGCCTGAACTGAAATGTGGTTTCGTTTTCAGGCTATGCTCTCATTAATATTACATAGTGCGTTTTACCGCAAGCATCCTGTCAAGTGCTTCTTTTGCTTTGAGCCTTGTTTCTTCAGGAACTGTGATCACATATTCCATTTTCTCAAGTGAATTGAGCACTGACTCCAGGGTTGTGATCTTCATGTTAGTACAGATAGTGAACTCGGACACATAGTAGAACTTCTTGTCAGGATTCTCTTTCCTTAACCTGTGGAGCAAGCCGTTCTCAGTTCCAATGATGAATTCCTTTGCATCAGAGTTCTTTGCATACTTGAGTATTCCTGTAGTACTGAGAACCTCATCTGCAAGGTCCAGTACTTCTGTCCTGCATTCCGGATGTGCCAGGAACAGTGCGTCAGGATGCTCTTCTTTTGCCTTGATGACATCCGGTGCACGCATCTGGTGATGGGTTGGACAGAAACCTTCCCATGTAATGATCTTCTTGTCAGTGAAATGTGAAACATAGGTGCCGAGGTTCTTGTCAGGGACAAAGATGATCTCGTCCTCTTCAATGGAGTTGACCACATCAATGGCATTTGCAGATGTACAGCAAATATCACACTGGGCCTTGATCTCAGCAGAGGAATTTACATAGCAGACCACGGCTGCATCCGGGTGTTCTTTCTTTACATCGTCAAGGGAGATCACATCGACCATTTCAGCCATCGGACAACCTGCATCTTTATCAGGCAAGAGTACAGTCTTTTCCGGACTGAGTATTGCAGCACTCTCTGCCATGAAATCCACTCCACAGAAAACGATGACATCAGCGTCTGAATAGACCACCTGCTGGCTGAGTCCCAGGGAATCACCTGTGAAATCCGCAATGTCCTGTACTTCCGGACGCTGGTAATTGTGGGCAAGGATAACTGCATTATGTTTTGCTTTCAGGGTATTTATCCTGTCAATTATATCTTTCATGTCCTGCATATTCCCACCACGTTATAATTTATATTGCATAGTATATCAAAGCTCTTGGATTTTTATAAGGGTAATTACACCCCATTATGCTTTTTTGTTTTTATAAATATGGGTAGCATATACCTATAATATACTTAGGCATGGTATATTTAAGTAGGTTAACGGCGTTAACTAACCGGCTGACACATTAAGTAGTTTGCGCTGACATAAAAATATTGGAAAAAGTATTAATCTAATAATTACACATTTCTAATGGGAGTAAAAATGGTTGAAACAACTATAAAAGTAGAGGGAATGTCCTGTGGACATTGCCAGATGGCTGTTACAAAAGCAATATCCAGTGTTGAAGGTGTCTCTTCTGTTGATGTCGATCTTGAGAAAGGAGAAGCTAATGTTTCCTACGATCCACAAACAGCAGATCTTGACACAATTAAAAAAGCAATCAATGGTGCCGGATATAAGGCCTGACCTTATCTGACCTTATCTGAAACCTTATATCTTTAATTTTTGCTGCATGGTAGCACTGAAAGTACTGATTGATTGACGAACCTAAGTTTCTTTATTTTTTTTGGTGTGATAATATGAAAGTCACGATCGATGTCCATGGAATGACCTGCATGCATTGCCATGACAGGATTACGAAAGTAATTTCCTCTCTTGAAGGGGTGGAAAGTGTAGAGGTAAGTCTTGAGGAGAACAATGCTACTGTTAGTTTCGATCCTGAAAAAGTAACTCTTGATGAGATCAAACAGGCAGTTGAAGATGCCGGTTACGATACCCGTGAAGATAGCGGTTCAGAAGATCCATCAGAAATATCGACAAGAAGCTCAACTGAGACTCCATCAGAAGAGCCTGTAGAAGAGCCTGTAGAAGAGCCTGTAGAAGATACCACAGGGAAACCCGCGGATTCTACATTAAAAGTTACAGGTATGACCTGTGCTGCCTGTGCATTACGCATAGAAGATGCACTGAAGAAACAACCCGGTGTCCTTTCGGCGACTGTCAACCTCCCGCTTGAAAAAGCATCTGTGACCTATGACCCAAAGCTGATAACCACTAATAAACTAGAAGATACGATCGTAGACACAGGTTATGGAGTACTGAAAGATGAGATCGATTTTGATGTGGGAGGCATGGCCTGTGCTGCATGTGCGTCTAACATCGAACGTGCTCTACGGAAACTTGATGGTGTAAGTAATGCCAGTGTGAATTTCCCAATGTCAAGTGCGCATGCTGAATATGATTCCTCAAAGGTTTCTGTCGCTGACATGCTTAGCGCTATAGATGGGATCGGCTATACAGCATCCGTAAAGAAGGAAGGAAGACCTGCTGATCGTGAACAGGCTGCAAGGGACCTGGAGATCACTCACCAGAGGAACAATCTGCTAATTGCTTTCCTATTGACAATCCCGATCGCTCTTGGTGGAATGAGTGGGGGATTCCCACAGTATCTTTATTTTGTACCTCCTATACTTGCTGACAGGATTGTACTTTTTGTCCTTACTACTATAGTAATGGCTTTCCCGGGAAGGCAGTATTTTGTTGGTGCCTACAAAGGACTTCGACATGGTTCAGCTGATATGAACCTTTTGATAGCAACGGGTACTGGTGCTGCTTATACCATCAGTGTTGTGACAAGTTTCATCGATCTGGGACCGGGATACCAGCATACTTTCTTCGATTCAGCTGCAATGCTAATCACTTTCATAACCTTTGGACGTTACCTCGAAGCAAAGGCAAGAGGCAGAACATCTGAAGCTATCAGGAAGCTTATCGGACTGCAGGCAAGGACTGCAAGAGTCATGAAGAATGGCGAAGAGATCGAAGTAGCTGTGGAAGATGTGGTCACTGGAGACATTGTTGTTGTCAGGCCGGGAGAGAAACTACCGGTGGATGGTATCGTGACCGAAGGTACATCTTCCATCGACGAATCCATGATAACCGGTGAAAGCATTCCTGTTGAGAAGAATGTAGGTGACCAGATAATAGGTGCTACTGTTAATGGTACCGGTTCTTTCAGGTTCGAGGCTACAAAAGTAGGTGCTGATACTGCACTTTCACAGATCATCAAGCTGGTGGAAGATGCACAGACATCCAAGGCACCTATCCAGAGAATAGCTGACTTTGTTGCCGGTCGCTTCATTGTCGCAGTCATAGCAATTGCTTTACTTTCATTCCTGTTCTGGCTTTTTATCGGATACAACATGTTCGATGTTGGACAGTATTCTGTAATCACAAGTCCGTTCCTGTTCTCACTTCTGATCGGAATAACAGTTCTTGTGATATCCTGCCCCTGTGCTGTGGGACTTGCAACTCCGGTGGCCATAATGGTAGGTACCGGAAAAGGAGCTGAGAATGGTATCCTTATCAAGGGTGGTGAAGCACTTGAGGTCAGCCGCAAGATCAATACTATAATATTTGACAAGACAGGTACGCTTACAGAAGGAAAACCTGTATTAACTGATATTATCGCTTTTGGAGAACACACTGAAGATGAAGTGCTTTCCCTTGCAGCTACTACGGAGAAGGGATCCGAACATCCTCTGGGCGAAGCTATCGTGAACGCTGCTGTAGATAAAAGCGTCCCTATACTTGATGTTTCATCCTTTGACTCCATCCCGGGACATGGTGTAAAGGCAGTGATCAAAGAGCAGGAAGTACTGCTGGGTACCAGAAAGCTCATGGCTGACAGCAATGTTGACGTTTCTTCCCTTACTGGCAGGCTTGAAGAGCTTGAACATCAGGGCAAGACCGCTATGTTGGTCTCAGTTGATGGCAATGCAACAGGCATCGTAGCGGTAGCAGATACTCTCAAGGCAAATTCCATAGAGGCTGTTTCCAGGCTCAAAGAGATGGGACTTGAAGTTGTGATGATTACAGGAGATAATAGCAGGACCGCATCAGCAATTGCATCTAAAGCTGGTATTGATCGTGTTCTCTCTGAAGTGTTACCTGAAGACAAAGCCGCTGAGGTCAGGAAACTTCAGGATGAAGGAAAGACAGTTGCAATGGTCGGTGACGGTATCAATGATGCACCTGCACTTACCCAGGCGGAAGTAGGGATCGCCATGGGAGCCGGTACAGATGTGGCTATTGAGTCAGCACAGATCGTGCTTATCAGGAACGACCTGCTTGATGTGGTAGCTTCCCTGCGCTTAAGCCGCCTGACCATGAGAAAGATAAAGCAGAACCTGTTCTGGGCCTTTGGGTACAACAGTCTTGGTATCCCGATCGCTGCAGGTGTTCTTTATCCTGTTTTCCATCAGGTACTTGTGACCCCTGCAATGGCAGCAGCCTTCATGGCAATGAGCTCGGTGTCTGTTGTGACGAACTCACTGCTGATGAAAAGAAGCAGAATAAAATGATGAATCATTGGTTATTAGATTAGTTAATTGATCGAACAAATAATGATATGATCATCACTAAATTATTATCAAGTGGCATGTTTCAAGCATGCTGCTCTTTTTTTTCTTAATTTGATAACTACGAATTAATTTGAAGTTTAGACAATTCTTTAATAAGTTAAAATCATATTGTAACATGTCGAAAGACGATCACGATCATAAAGGAGAAATTTATATGAAGAAATATTTCGCATTTATCACACTCGGTATGCTGTTGCTCAGCATGACGGCAGCAGGTGTTGCTGTTGCAATCTCTGAGCCAGTGGCCGAAGAACCTGTATTAATAGCTGAAAAGATCGCTGCTGATGGATACTATCAGGACATCATCTACCCTGAAGCTGGAAGAGAAATCGGTCCTCTCTATGTTGATCCGGGATATTCCTACCTTACATTGAAACCCGGTGAGTCCGATGAAGTAATTGTGGTCCTTTACAACCATGGCGAAGAGGCAATAACTGTCGAACCATACCTTGCGCCACAGTTCTACAGCGACAATGAACTTGATGGGGACTGGGTTACCATATCACCTGCAAAGGCTGAAATGGAGACCGGAGAAAAACAGGAGTTCACTATCAAAGTCTCAGTTCCTGAAGATGCTGAACTTGGCTACTATAATGCAAACGTGTTCTTTAGCGGTTTTGAAGAAGACGTTACTTCTCTCTATCCAGGTTACAACGGAGCTCTAGAACTTTCAGTGAATGTATGGCTGCCACCAAATGTGGAGATCTTTAATTCATACATCAGCGACCGCGTGGAAGCAGGTGCTGAATATGAGTATAGCATCAAGCTCAAGAACGTTGGCGACAAGGCAATTTCCATTAATCCTGAGTTTGAGGAGATCGAGGATGAATGGTACAGATACAGTTCACAGGTATCTCTTGATGAGAAAGATGTTATTATCACAGCACCTTCTGTTATCAAGCCGGGAGAGAAAGCTGTTGTTAAGGTAAAGGTCAGTATCCCTGCTGATGCAGAAGGAAGTGTCAATGGAATGATCAACCTGAACATTGATGACAGGACCATCACTGAATGGAGTCAGAAGGTAAGCATGAACTTCGATGTCTGGCAACAACCCGAGGACCCATTCACAACAACTTTCACTGCAAGGACCGATGGTCCCATCACCATCAAAGTATTTTCAACGGACTATAACTATGGCAGCAGCAGCACATCTTCTGCAACACCTTCCTTTGATGTTCTTTTGAAGAATGCAAAAGGCGAGGTCAGACCAGTACTTGTAAGCACAAGCTACAGTGGCTCTGTCAGTCTTGGACAGCAGTATCCTGTTCCTTACATGATGGCAATGGATGAAGCTGCCAGCAGCTATATGGAAGTTGAATCTGTGATGAATGAAAATATGGAACAGCCTGATGTCTATCAGCAGGGTTCTACCGGATATTCAGAGACGTATCTTATCGATGGTGCTGTCGGTGAGTGGACACTTAATATCATGCCACACAACACAGAGAACTTTGAATATTCAATAAATATTGGTCCTGCAGATTGAATATCTGGTTCGGATCACTTAATTGTGCTATGTGCTAACATGGCACCCACTACCTTTTTTAACTTCCTGTATGTTAAAATGTGAAAAAGGATCGCAATATCAAGTTAAGTTGCTTGAATATTGTTTCTTTCAAAATTCTATTTTATTTTGTAAGTATCTTCCTTATTAACAAATAAAAGTTGATATCATGCAGGAAAAAATAAAGGAAATCTCGTCACGTATCCATGAATTGCGCGAGCTGTCAGAAATAAGTGCAGAAGAAATGGCAAAATATCTGAATATCCCTGTTGAAACCTATCAGCAGTATGATACAGGTGAAGCTGATATTCCTGCCAGCATACTTTTTGAGATCGCACAGTTCCTGAAAGTAGATATGACATTACTTTTAACCGGCGAAGAACCACGCATGCATATTTTTACTGTTACCAGGAAAGACAAGGGACCCACTGTTGAAAGAAGAGAGGCTTACCAATATCAGAACCTTGCGCCAAATTTCATACACAAAAAGGCAGAAACTTTCCTTGTTGAAGTTGAGGCCGGATCAACAGATGCTAATAACTCCATGAATTCCCACCCCGGACAAGAGTTCGATCTTGTTCTTGAAGGTACCTTGATGGTAAGGATACATGACAATGAGATCGTTCTTGAGGAAGGAGATTCCATTTATTTTGATTCCAGCTATGGACATGCAATGGAAGCCATTGGTGATAAACCTGCAAAGTTCCTGGCTATGATAGTCTGAAAAACATAAATTTGATCCAAATTTAAGAATTGATCTATTAGAAATGGAAAACGGTGTAAATATGTCATCTTTTTTAGAAGAATATGTTTCACGCACGGAATTCGAATCGTATGATGACTACAAGGAGAACTTTAAGATAAAGATCCCCGAGAACTTTAATTTCGCATACGATATTGTCGACAGGTACGCAGAGGAACAACCTGAGAAAAGAGCGCTTGTATGGTGCGATGATGATGGTGAAGAACTGATATATAATTTCAGGGAGCTGAAATACTACAGCGATAAAGCTGCAAATCTCTTCAGAAAATATGGCATCGGAAAAGGCGATGTTGTAATGCTGACCTTAAAGGGCAGGTACGAGTTCTGGATCTGCATCCTTGCCCTGCATAAGATCGGTGCTGTCACTCTTCCTGCAACTCATATGCTGACAACCAAGGATGTGACCTATCGTATCGAACTTGCAAAGATCAAGATGGTAGTAAGTGCAGACGATGAAGGTCTCATGGGTTACATCGATGAAGGTCACAAAGGGTACGAGGATGTCCTGCTTCACAAAGCCGTCCTTAATGTTGAGAAAGAGGGCTGGATCAATTTCAAAAAGGAGCTTGAGGAAGCTTCTGAAGATTTTACCAGACCTGAAGGCGATGAAGCAACAAATAACGATGATATTTCCCTTTTGTATTTCTCATCCGGAACAACCGGCCTGCCAAAAATGGTGCAGCATGATTTTGCCTATCCACTTGGCCACATAATCACTGCTAAGTACTGGCAGAACGTGATGGACGACGGATTACACCTTACAGTTGCAGACTCCGGCTGGGCAAAATGCGTATGGGGTAAGCTCTATGGCCAGTGGATCTGTGGTACTGCTGTCTTTGTCTATGACTATGAGCGTTTCAATGCAAAGAACATGCTTGAGAAGGCCAGCAAGTATGGTGTGACAACTTTCTGTGCACCGCCTACTATCTACAGGTTCCTTATAAAAGAAGACCTTTCACAGTATGATTTCAGCAGCCTTGAGTACTGTGTGGTTGCGGGTGAGCCTTTGAACCCTGAAGTGTACGAGCGGTTCCTTGAGTTCACAGGACTGAAACTTATGGAAGGTTTCGGCCAGACCGAGAGTGTTGTGACCATCGCAACCTATCCCTGGATGGAACCAAAACCGGGGTCCATGGGAAAACCATCACCTGAATACGATATCCAGTTATTGAACCTTGACGGGAAGCTCTGTGATTCCGGTGAGGAAGGAGAGATCGTTATCAATACTTCCAAAGGCAAGCCAGTAGGTCTCTTTGCCGGATATCGTGCAGATGAGGAGAAAACAAAAGCTACCTGGCATGATGGATATTACCATACAGGTGATATGGCATGGAAAGATGAGGATGGTTATTTCTGGTTCATCGGGAGATCTGATGATATCATCAAGAGCTCCGGTTACAAGATCGGTCCTTTCGAGGTAGAGAGTGCCCTTATAGAGCATCCTTCTGTGCTCGAATGTGCCATCACAGCTGTACCTGATCCGGTTCGTGGCCAGATCGTTAAAGCGACCATTGTGCTTGTAAAAGGATATGAAGCAAGTGATGAGCTTAAGAAAGAGTTGCAGAACCATGTCAAAAAAGCCACTGCACCTTACAAGTATCCAAGAGCTGTGGAATTTGTGGATGAACTCCCAAAAACCATAAGTGGCAAGATAAGGCGTGTCGAGATACGTGATCACGACAAAGCAACAAACTGATAAACCTTGATTACTTCATCTCAGGAAGCTAAAAGGTTTCCTGATATATTTATTAGAAAAATATTGAAGATACTCGATCTAAGAAGATCGCAAGACCGATCATTTAAGATCATATTTATCCGTTCATTGAGTTGATATTATGTCTGAGAATAAGGAAAAGATGCAACCATATCCTGAGCTGAACATTATTGAATGTAAAGGATGTGAGAGATGCGTAGCAGCATGTCCTAAAGATGTACTCTTTATGAGTGAACACATTAACGAACGCGGCTACCGCTATGTTGAATATACGGGAGATGGATGCATAGGATGCGGAAATTGTTACTACACTTGTCCTGAGCCACTGGCTATTGCTGTGCATATCCCGATCAAGGAAGAATAAGCCAAAAAAAATGAGGTGATGTTTTATGGCTACACAATTAATAAAAGGCAACTCTGCAGTTGTCATTGGTGCTTTATATGCTGGTTGTGACTGTTATTTCGGATATCCGATCACACCTGCAAGTGAGATCCTGCACGAAGCTTCCCAGACATTCCCGAAACTTGGAAGGAAATTCGTACAGGCAGAATCAGAAGAAGCTGCAATTAACATGGTCTATGGTGCAGCATCTGCCGGACACAGGGTTCTGACAGCGTCATCAGGCCCGGGTATGAGTTTGAAACAGGAAGGTGTATCATATCTCGCTGGAGCTGAACTCCCATGCGTCATCGTAGATATCATGAGAGCAGGTCCTGGTCTTGGTAACATTGGCCCTGAACAGGGAGATTACACACAGGTCGTAAAAGGTGGCGGACATGGAAACTACCGCAACATTGTCATCGCACCAAATTCCGTCCAGGAAATGTGTGACTTTACAATAAAGGCATTTGAGCTTTCAACAAAGTATCGCAATCCTGTCGTAGTACTTGCAGATGGTGTACTTGGACAGATGATCGAGCCGCTCCAGTTCCCTGAAGAAGCTGTGGAACCAGTCATTGACGAGTCATGGGCTGTTTGCGGAACAAAGGAAACACGTCAGAACCTTGTAACATCTATCTTCCTGGACTTTGACCAGCTTGAGGACTTTAACTACAGGCTTCAGGAAAAGTATGAGACCGTCAAGGAAAATGAGGTCGATTACGAGGAATACATGATGGAAGATGCATCAATTGTACTCGTAGCATATGGTATCAGCAGCAGGATCTGCCGTTCAGCTGTAGAGGTTGCAAGGAGAGAAGGTATCAAGGTCGGACTTTTCCGTCCGATAACATTGTTCCCATTCCCTGAAAATGAGCTGAAGGCCCTTGCAGATGCAGGTGATAAGACCTTCGTTTCTGTTGAGATGAGCAATGGTCAGCTGATAGACGATGTACGTCTTGCAACCGGTTGTAGCAAGCCTGTGGAACTTGTTAACCGCATGGGTGGAAACCTTATCACAATGGATCAGGTCATGGAAAAGATTAGAGAAATTGCTGCTAGGGAGGAATGAACATGGCAGAAAAGATCATTGGAAGACCAGCCGGAATTTATGAAGAGTTCCCACGCAAAGGCGGAGCGGCACCAACTGCAACCCACTATTGTCCGGGATGCGGACACGGTATTTTGCACAAACTGATCGGGGAAGCTATGGAAGAGCTTGATATCCAGGACAGAAGCGTCATGATCAGCCCTGTGGGTTGTGCAGTTTTTGCTTACTACTACTTTGATTGCGGAAACCTTCAGGTCGCACATGGACGTGCACCTGCTGTAGGTACCGGTATGTCAAGGGCACAGGACAACTCTGTTGTGATATCCTACCAGGGTGACGGTGACCTCGCATCTATCGGTCTTAATGAGACAATCCAGGCAGCAAACCGTGGTGAAAAGATGGCCGTGTTCTTTGTGAACAACACTGTCTATGGTATGACCGGTGGCCAGATGGCACCAACAACGCTGATCGGTGAGAAGACCGTCACATGTCCTGATGGCAGGGACCCTCGCTTTGCAGGATACCCAATGCACATGTGCGAGTTGCTGGATAATCTCAAGGCTCCTGTCTTCATCGAGCGTGTTTCAATATCAGATATTTCACATATCAGGAAAGCAAAGAAAGCAGTCAGGAGAGCTCTTGAAGTACAGAAGGAAGGCAAAGGCTATGCATTCGTTGAAGTGCTTTCCACATGTCCGACCAACCTCCGGCAAAATGCTGAACAAAGCACTGATTTCGTGAACGACCTGATGGAGAAGGAATTCCCTCTGAAGAACTTCAGGGACAATTTCGATGAAACAGAACCTCTATGGCGTTCAGATAGTGATTTCTCCAAGAAGGGGATCGATGATCTCTACAGCCTTGACAGCAGTGCATCCCCTGATGCTGTACCGGACCCTGAGTTTGGCCAGGCACTTGTTAAGATCGCCGGATTTGGTGGCCAGGGTGTCTTAAGCATGGGACTTACACTTGCTCGTGCAGGATGCCGTGACCAGCGCTATTCTTCCTGGTATCCTTCATACGGACCGGAACAGCGTGGTGGAACTTCCAACTGTTCAGTCGTTATCTCAGGAGAATCCATTGGTTCACCTGTCGTTTATGAGTCAAACGTGCTTGTAGCTCTTAACCAGCCATCCCTTGAGAAATTCGCAGGCGATGTGAAGAAAGGAGGTCTTATACTTTATGATGACACAATTGGTGATTTCGATGCTCCTGAAGGAGTAAGGGCAATTGCAGTACCTTCCATGCAGATCGCAAAAGATGCCGGATCAGTAAAAGCTGCAAATACAGTTATGCTCGGTGTGCTCATGGCACAGGGAGACACACGTCTTCCGGAAAAGGTGTTCAGGGAAGCAATAGAGGATACTTTTGCAAGCAAACCAAAGCTCATTCCTATGAATCTGGATATTCTTGAAGCCGGTGCAAAGTGGTCAATGGAAAACTTTAAATAAGTTGCCGGCCAATTGCCGGCTAGCTTTATTTTTTGACGACCATGATGAGAATAGTTCACTTTGCAATCGCTTTCATCGTATTCTCTATAGTAGCCATTGCTGTAACTGACCTGCTTCAGGAAATGATCTTTTTCTCTGTATTCGTAGGACTTCCTGCCGGCACAATTGCAGGAGTTGTAACTTTCATTTACCTCAGGGTTAAAAACAAAGGAGAATGAATGCAGATCAGATGGACGAAAGGCATGGAATGCTTTGATGATGCTTTCAGTGTCCGTAAGGCTGTTTTTATTGATGAGCAATCGATTCCGGAAGAGATCGAGATCGACGAGGTGGATGGCTATGCCACGCATCTTGTTCTTTTTTTAAAAGGGAAACCTGTAGCTACCGGCAGGTTATACGGAAAAGATAAAAGATCATACATTGGCAGGATCTGTGTTCTGGACACTCATCGTGGGACCGGGGTTGGTCGTGTTCTTATGGATTTCCTTCTGCAAAAGGCAGCTGAGTATGGAAATAACGATATTTACCTCAGTTCACAGATGTATGCAAGAGGATTCTACCAGTCCTTCGGTTTCGAAGAGTTTGGTGAAACTTTTGATGATGGCGGAATCGAGCATGTATGGATGCTAAAGAAAAGGTAAAAAATAAATTATTATAAATTAAATTTTGATCTAAAGTATAAATTGAAGTTTAGACTTAAATTCAAATTTATATATTTCGATTTTTAAAAAAATATAACACAATTGTTTATAAGGGGTATGAACCAGGATAGAGGACCAGTAAATATGGTTTGCAGCCAATGATTTTAGCTCTGCTTACCCCTCTCATTTATTAACTAGAACAAAACATACCTTATACCAATGTTCAAGAAGACACGACGATACTTATCCATTACAAAGGTCTTTTTCAAGTACAACTTGTTCAGCCTCCTATACAAAGATATACAGCAGAACTATGTTTCCAACAGAAAGGGAACCTGCTATATCGATGTTGAGATGCAAAAGAATGCAAGAAAGCTCAGGCTTGCATTTGAAGATCTTGGAGTAACGTTCATCAAATTGGGCCAGATCATGAGCAAGCGTCCTGATCTCCTTCCCCTGGATTATACCAGAGAGCTTTCACAGCTTCAGAACAAGGTCCATCCTCTTGAACTTGAAGAGATGGCCGAGTCCCTTGAGGGATTCCGTGCCAGTTGTTCCATTGCAGAAGCAGACGCTTCAACGGTCGTTTCTGAATTCCTTTCGAATTTTGATGAATTCAAGAGAAAACCTATTGCAAGTGCATCCATAGCACAGGTCTATGAAGCAAGGATCGATGGCAAAAAAGTAGCTGTCAAGATCGCAAAACCTGGCCTTATAGATCAGATCAATGTTGATCTTGCTATCATCAATGACCTCAAACCACTGATGAAGAAAGTGGGTGGTTTTGGAGACAATATCGATATTGATGATTTTCTCGATGAATTCCAGGATATGCTGAACAAAGAAGTAGACCTTTTGAACGAGGCTCGCAATATCAAGAGATTCGAAGAGCTATTTGAAGGCTCCCATGATGTACATATACCCGCAGTACACGATGAGTATTGTACCGAAAGCATTCTTGTAATGGACTATATGGAAGGTATTCTTGTAAAAGACCTTGCTGAAACAGACCAAAAGATAAGATCAAAATATGCACACATCATCAGTTCCAGTTATCTGAACCAGGTATATCTGTATGGTTTCTACCATGCAGACCCACACTCCGGAAACATTCTTCTTCGTGATGACGGGATCGCTTTCATCGATTTCGGGGCTGTTGGACTAATTGATTCCGAGCTTCGCAGGAACATGCTGAACCTTTTCTATGGGATCTACAAGAAGAACGTTGACATTGCTTTTGATGCTTTCCTGAAGATCGCTGACATCAATAAAGAAGAGATCAATGTACATAAGTTCAAGGTAGACCTTGATACGCTCATATCGATACAGAACTTTGCTTTAGGGGAACGGCAGAACGATAGTTATGCGAATCTTGCACTAAAATATAATCTATCCCTTCCAAGTGATTTCTCCACACTTGAACGTTCTCTTGTGATCGTGGAAGGTGTTTGCCTGGAACTAGATCCCAGGTTCAATATCATCGAAGATGCAAAAAGACTGATCTTCATGGTAATGATGAAAAGATATTCACCATTCAAGGTAGGTGAATACTTCCTGCTTGAAGGCGACAGGTATCTGGAGATATTCAAGAACCTGCCACAGGGTGTGAATGATGTTATTGAGACGATAAGAGGATATCGTATAGAGAAGCTTGAAGAAAAGACCCGTGAGATCAAACATGACAGGATGGTCGATGCTCTTGCAAAGTATGTATTCCTGTCCATCATTCTCGTATCTTCAGCTTATATGGCAGCACAACCCGAAAGCAATCTCTCGACACTTGGAGTAGCCGGATTCGTTGTAGCTATCTTTATGTTCGGGGTCTTGTTCCTTAAACACTGATAATAGAATTCAATGATCAGGATCTGCAATGCATATATTGATCAGGGGGTAATAATTTGGGCGGGGAGTACTACAAGAAAGAAATTGAGACCATGAACAGGGGCGATCTTGATTCCCTGGTAGAAGAAAAATTACGCTATACAATAGATTATGCTGTAAAGCATTCTTCTTTCTACAGGAAATGGTTTGACAAACATGATATTTCTCCTTCAGGCATTCGGGATCATGAGGATCTGCTGGAACTGCCACTCATCTCCGGTGAACTGATACGAAATAACCAGCCACCAAAGACAGATGATTTTCGTTTTATGAGTGCGAACTGGGATGAGATATACACGATCCATGAGACCAGTGGCACAAGCGGAACTCCTAAAGCATTTTTCCTCACATGGGATGACTGGGTACGTTTTGCTGAGAAATACAGCCGCAGTTTTCTATCCCAGGGTTTTGGTAAGGGTGACAGGATGATAATGTGTGCATCCTATGGGATGAATGTCGGTGCCAACACCATGACACTTTCTGCTCGTGATATTGGTATGGCGGTCATACCGGAAGGAAAATGCACATTTCCAACCCGCGTCCTGGAAAGCTACCAGCCTACAGGAATAGTTGCAAGCGTCTTCAAGCTTTTAAGGCTTGCACGCAGGCTCAATACGGAAGGGATCGATCCTAAGGAGACCAGCATCGAAAAACTGATCGTAGGAGGAGAGAGCTTTGCCGAGGAGAGCAGGACTTACCTGGAAGAATTATGGGGCTGTCCTATCTACAACACCTATGGAAGTACCGAAGGAACGATGTGCGGGGAATGCACAGAACAGAACGGCCTTCATGTTCCGGAAGATCTTGTCCATCTGGACATATATGATCCATACCGGAAGGAATTCCTTGAAGATGGCGAATGTGGAAGGATAGTGCTTACAACGCTTCTGAGTCCTGGTGAAAAGTGCGGTAGCCTTTTGATCAATTATGATACTGAAGACACAACAGTAGTCCAGTCAAGAGAAAAATGTGCATGTGGCAGGACCCACATGAAGATCGCCACTCCTGAACGTGAGGCTGAAACAAATTGGATCTCAGGTTCACCTTTCAATCGTGTGGATGTAGAACGGGGTGTCTTCCAGAGGGAGAATATGGATTACCTGACAGGTGAGTACGAAGCTTTCCTATATGAGGATGAAGACGGAACCTCTATTCTTAAGGTCAGTATGGAATGCATCGATGAAGTTAATTGTGACAAATCTGTCATCGAAGAGAACTTCCTTAAAGGATTTCTCAATACCATTACTGGTACTAAGGCTCTCTATGATAATGGAGAACTTGATGTTGATATAAAATTAACCGGCACAGGTGATCTGGAATTCTATAAATTAAAAGGAAGAGCAAAAAGGGTAATCGATCGAAGATGAGTTGATCCCTTTTAGCTTGCACACATCTTCTCAAAGAATGATGAGATTTTCTTTTATATCCCTATTATACCGGCGACATTCAGTACTTTAAGTATGCTGCAGTTGCTAAATAAAGAATATGAAATCGATAAAAAAGCTTCATATAAGGTAGCTATGAAAAAAGGTTGTTATGATAAATGAGGCAGGAGCGTTGCCTATGAGGTGACCTTATTAGGGGCCGGTTGTCAAGATCAAAATTTAATATTGATTGACAAAATGTCCTCACGCACCTGCTCTCATTCACCAATTGATTTTACTCTTAATGTTCTTTACGGTCATAATCTACAGCAATTTAAAAATATTCGGAGGAATCTAAATCGTAACTTGAGATGTTAAAATAAACATCTGTAAACCTAATTAACGAAAAATAAATAACTGATACTGAAATCAAAAAAGTTAATGGTAAATTCAGCTTATGATCGGAAATTTCATTCAAATTAATAAATGAACAAGCAAGAACATAAACTTACCATTAACTAAAAACTCCTTCAATTAATCCTTATACTCAAAGGAGCTTCTTTCCGGCATTGTCCCCGGAAACACATTCGAAGACTTCGGTGATCTTCATGACCATAAGAGCTTTTGCAGGGAACTTGTCACCCATTGCCTTTGCACCCGCATAGGCTTTATCATAGTCATCGCCACTTGTCTTGACCTCAACATCTCCCTTGATCTGGAAGCAGGCGCCGACCTCGGGGCCCCAGACAAAGATGGATGCCACAGGATTCTCATCCAGGTTCTCCCGGGTCTTCAGGAAATAGTTGTCCGTGACCCAGATCGTTTCATCATCAACTAACTTGCACATGCCTATAGGGATGACATTTGGCATTCCTGCCTTTGATGCTGTTGCAAATGGGAAAATTCTTACCTTTGAAAATGCTTCCTTCATATCTTCTGTGAGTTTGACCATCTAAATCACCATTTCTAATAAAATAATCATGATCTCTTATAAGACCTAAAGAGAAAACACGCTATACCTTAATAAGAATTTCTTATTTGTTTCATATTGCCACTATCAGAACATCTTTTCGTGAGATCTGATGGGCATTTCCTGAACCTGTGGACTAAAACAGTTATCTACTCAAAACAACATTATCATTACTGAGTGATATACTGAAATTTGAATTTTATTCTTATTATAAAAGGTGCAAGAATGGGATCCGATGTATTCTTAGAGATCTTTGACAGGCTTCCAAGACAGGGACCGGGTAAAAATGAATGCACGAAAAAAGCATTCAAAATGCTATCAGAACTGCCCGAAAGACCGCATATACTTGACATCGGTTGTGGTTCCGGGATGCAGACCCTTTTGCTTGCAGAACTTTCAGGAGGACAGGTAGATGCTCTTGATCTGTACAGGATATTCCTTGATGACCTTAACGAGAGAGCAGTAAAGAAAGGCATTTCAGATAGAATCAGAACATGTATTGGTTCTATGACAGACCTTCCTTATGAAAAGGAAAGTTTTGACCTGATCTGGGCCGAAGGCTCGATATACATCATGGGCTTTAAAGAAGGTCTTTCATACTGGAAGCAGTTCCTGAAAAAAGGTGGACATATCTGTGTGAGCGAGATAAACTGGCTTACAGATCACCCTTCTGAGAAAGCACTTTCCTATTGGAACAGTTATCCTGAAGTTGCAATGAAGACCGTTGAAGAGAACAAAGGTACGATCTCTGAGCTTGGTCTTGACTGCATTGATACTTTTGTGCTTCCTGAATCTGCTTGGTGGGACGATTATTATGACCCTCTTGAAAAGCGCCTTGGAGAAATGAAAAAGACGTATCCGGAGAATGCTGATTTTGCTGGCTATTCTGAAGAGATATATGATGAAATGGAAGTCTATAAAGAATGCTCAGCTGATTATGGATACGTGTTCTACATAATGAAAAAAAGAATGAAAACTGAATGAGCTGAAAAAGAGCAATGGATCAATGAAATTGCTACTGTTACAGTTTAGCTCTAATTGTCCTCTTTATAGTTCAGAATAGTTTATCAAGGAAATACTGGTGAATTCTCATATCCTCGGTAAGCTCTGGATGGAATGCCAGTGCCAGGACATTATCCTGCTCAGCAGCAACGATCTTGCCATCAATTGATGCAAGGACGTTCACATTCTCCCCTGCCTCAAGGATCGCTGGCGCCCTGATAAAGATCGCATTGTATGGTGAATCAAGTACGGATACATCAAGATCGATCTCGAAAGATTCGAACTGCCTTCCAAAGGAATTCCTGTTGACCTTTATATCCATCAGTCCAAGCAGGTATTGATGCGTCTTCTCGACCTGTGAATCTCCGGACTTTGCAAGAAGGATCAGACCTGCACAGGTACCAAGTATTGGGATACCTTTCTCTTTCGCCTGTTTGATCTCCTCGTCAATGCCTTCCCTGAGGATCAGGCGACCAAGAGTTGTGCTTTCTCCTCCCGGGAACACAAGACCGTCACAGGTAGGAACTATGCCTTTATGCTTGATTGTGACCACTTCTGCAGTTTCCCCGCGTTCAGCGAGTGCTCTCTCAACAGATTCAACATGTTCGGCAACATCGCCCTGAATAGCAATAACACCTATACGCATCATAAACACCGTAAAAAAAGAAAGAAAAGAAAAAGGTTACCAGCCGCGTGTCTGGAGAACCTGGTCATCCGGAATGGAATCAACACTGATTCCTTTCATGCCTGCGCCGATACCTTTTGAGATCTCTGCGAGCACTTCAGGATTATCATAGTTGTTGACAGCCTCAACGATAGCTTTTGCCATCAATGCAGGGTTCTCTGCCTTGAAGATACCTGATCCGACGAAAACACCGTCAGAGCCAAGTCTCATCATGAGAGCTGCATCAGCAGGAGTTGCGACACCACCGGCTGCAAAGTTCACAACAGGAAGACGCTGCATTTCTGCGGTCTCCATTACAAGCTCAATAGGTGCTTCGATGTCTCTTGCAGCCATAATAAGCTCTTCCTTTGTCATGCCCTTGAGGGTCCTGATCTCTCCCTGGATCTGCTTCATGTGGCGTACAGCTTCCCTGACATCACCGGTACCAGCTTCACCCTTTGTACGGATCATAGCTGCACCTTCGTTGATCCTTCTGAGTGCTTCACCGAGGTTACGTGCACCACATACGAAAGGAACAGTGAACTGTGTCTTATCGATATGGAAGCTTTCATCAGCAGGTGTGAGTACTTCTGACTCGTCGATCATATCAGAGCCAAGTGCCTGTAGGATCTCAGCTTCAACGAAGTGTCCGATCCTTGCTTTTGCCATTACCGGAATTGTTACGGATTCAATGATATCAGCAGTGACCTGTGGGTCAGCCATCCTTGCAACGCCGCCTTCCTTCCTGATGTCGGAAGGTACAGCGTGGAGTGCCATAACTGCAACAGCTCCTGCTTCTTCAGCGATCCTTGCTTCTTCAGGAGTTGTAACGTCCATAATAACGCCGCCTTTCTGCATCTTTGCAAAACCGCGCTTGATAAGTTCGGTACCATGTCGTAATTTTTCAAGTTCCATAAGATCATCCTTCTGTCGATTTATTGTACTAAATATAGTCAATGCTTAAAAGTGTTTAGTTCGTGTCATTCCTCATATTTAATTCTTGCAACACCCACGACCTTGTCGCCGGGTTTCACATTCATTATTTTAACACCCTGTGTGTTCCTGCCCTGTGCACGTATATCTTTCACAGGTATCCTGATGATTATGCCTTCTGAGCTGGTGACCATGACCTCATCGTCCTCATGAACGGCCTTCACATTTATGACCGGGCCATTACGCAGGCTGGTAACTATGGTGATGACTCCCTGGCCACCTCTTCTCATGCCACGATATTCATCAAAGGTAGTACGCTTTCCATATCCGTGCTCGGTTATTGTAAGCAACTTGCTTTCCTCGTCAACGATGTCAAGGCTTACCACAACATCATCGCCTGCAAGTTTCATACCACGAACACCTCTTGCAGCTCTTCCCATTGAACGTACATCGTCCTCAGAGAACCTGATGGCCTTTCCATGCCTTGATACCATCATTATTTCCTTTGAACCGTCGGTAAGTGCTACATTGACAAGCTCATCACCATCGTCAAGGTTGATAGCAATAATACCTGCCTTCCTGACATTGCTGAAATCAGACAACTGGGACTTCTTCACAGTACCAGATCTGGTAGCCATGAACAGGTATTTATCATCCTCGAATTCCTTTACAGGTATCATTGCAGTAACAGATTCGTTCTCTGCAAGTTCCAACAGGTTGACGATAGCCTTTCCCTTTGATTGCCTGCTTCCCTGTGGAATACCGTAGACCTTTTGCCAGTGTACCTTTCCACGGTTAGTGAAGAACATCAGGTAATTATGAGTGGAAGACACGAAGATATCCTCAACGAAATCCTCTTCCTTGGTCTCCATACCAATGACACCCTTTCCACCCCTGTGCTGCTGGGTGTAAGTGTCAATTGGCATCCTCTTAATATAACCGCTGTTTGTGATAGTTACAACAACATCTTCCTCAGGGATCAGATCCTCATCTTCGATCTCAACGTGGGAACTCATGATCGTTGTCCTGCGCTCATCTGCGAACTTGTCACGGATCTCCTGCAATTCTTCCTTGATGATGGTATATTTCCTTTCATCACTGGCAATGATCTCCTTTAGATCACCGATGAGCTTAATGAGTTCCTCATGCTCGTCCTCTATTTTTTGCCTTTCCAGTCCTGTCAGGCGCTGGAGGCGCATATCGAGGATAGCTTTTGCCTGTACCTCATCCAGTCCGAACTTTTCCATCAGTCCGCTCTTTGCTTCATCAACGGTCTTAGAGCCACGGATAAGGCTGATAACTTCATCAATATGATCAAGTGCGATCAGCAGTCCCCTAAGTATATGTGCCTTCTCCTCAGCTTTTCTCAGGTCGTACTGGCAGCGCTTGAGGATAACTTCGATCCTGTGCTCCAGATAGATCTGAAGTATTTCCTTGAGAGTAAGTTCCCTTGGAATACCGTCCACCAGTGCAAGATTAATGATACCAAAAGTTGTCTGCATCTGGGTGTGCTTGTAAAGCTGGTTCAGGATAACTTCAGGGTTCGTGTTCCTTGTAAGTTCAATAGAAACACGAATACCGTCTCTGTCAGACTCATCTCTGAGGTCAGAGATACCTACTATTTTTTTATCCCTCACAAGTGCGGCAATGTTCTCGATAAGTTTTGCTTTATTGACCTGATAAGGTAGCTCCGTTACGACAATACGATTCTTGTCATGCTTCATTTCCTCGATGGAGGTCACTGCACGCAGCTTTATAGGACCACGTCCGGTCTCATATGCCGATCTGATACCCTGTTTCCCGAGGATCGTAGCGGCGGTCGGGAAGTCCGGTCCTTTGACTATTTCCATGAGCTCCGGGATCGTAACTTCAGGGTTTTCAATCAGTTTCAATGTGGCATCGATCACTTCACCAAGGTTGTGAGGTGCCATGTTAGTGGCCATTCCGACCGCAATACCGGTAGAACCGTTAATAAGAAGATTCGGAAGTTTCGCAGGAAGCACGGAAGGCTCCTTGAGGGAACCATCGTAGTTCGGCTTGTAGTCTACAGTTTCCTTATCGATGTCTGAGAGCATCTCGTTAGAGATACGGTCCATACGGACCTCAGTGTATCGCATTGCTGCTGCTGAATCACCATCAATAGAACCGAAGTTTCCCTGACCATCAATGAGTGGATATCTTAAGGAAAAGTCCTGCACCATTCTCACAAGGGAATCATAAACTGCAGTATCACCATGTGGGTGGTATTTACCAAGAACGTCTCCCACTACACGGGCGGACTTCTTGTAGGCTTTATCTGATGTTATTCCCGCTTCCTTCATGGCATACAAGATACGCCTGTGTACGGGCTTGAGACCGTCACGTGCATCAGGTAATGCCCTTCCCACAATAACGCTCATTGCATAATCGATATACGAGTTCTTCATCTCGTCCTGTATCAACACAGGTACGACCCTTTCGCCTGTATCGGTAGGCCGGATGTCCAGAGGTGCTTCATCTTCTGGCTGTACGTCTGTAGGCTCATTATTCATATTATCTGCCATCTTATCTCACCTCACACATCCAGATTGACAACTTCCTTTGCATGCTTCTGTATGAACGCTTTACGCGGTGCGACCTCATCTCCCATCAGGATCGAGAATATCTCATCAGCAGCTACTGCATCTTCCATGCTTACCTGCAATAATGTCCTTGTCTCAGGATTCATTGTGGTTTCCCATAGCTGTTCAGGATTCATTTCACCAAGACCCTTGTATCTCTGGATACTGGTTCCTTTTTCACCGATCTCTTCAAGCTTTGCTGCCTTTTCCCTGTCAGAATAGACATAATGTTCAGTCTTTCCCTTCTTTATACGATAGAGAGGAGGCTGGGCAATGTAAACATAACCGGCATCGATAAGCGGTGTCATGTACCTGAAGAAGAAAGTAAGTATGAGGGTTCGTATATGTGCACCATCAACATCAGCATCGGTCATAATGATGACTTTGTGGTAACGTGCTTTTTCCAGGTTGTAATCCTCTCCGATACTTGTACCCATTGCAGTGATCAGGGAGAGCACTTCGTTGTTCTTCAGTACTTTTGCAAGTCGTGCTTTCTCAACATTGATGATCTTACCCCTGAAAGGCAGGATCGCCTGGAACTTACGGTCACGGCCCTGTTTTGCTGAACCGCCTGCAGAATCTCCTTCCACAAGATATACTTCACTAACAGAGGGATCCTTCTCGGAGCAGTCTGCCAGCTTTCCCGGAAGTGTGCCGACTTCAAGAGCGCTTTTCCTTCGAGTAAGTTCACGTGCTTTTTTGGCAGCTTCCCTTGCACGTCTGGCATCCAATGCCTTTTGGAAAATGATAGTTGCTACCTTTGGGTTCTCTTCCATGTACTCTGCAAGTCCCTCTGAGACCATGGAGTCAACAATACCCTTAAGTTCGCTGTTACCAAGCTTTGTCTTTGTCTGCCCTTCGAATTGTGGTTCTGTGAGTTTTACGCTGATAATGGCTGCAAGCCCTTCACGAATATCTTCACCTGAGAGCTTTTCATCACCTTTTACCACATTATTCTTCTTGATATAGTCATTAGCCACACGTGTTAGCGCGGTCTTGAATCCGATAAGGTGGGTTCCACCTTCGTGAGTATTAATGTTGTTAGCAAAAGAGTAGACGTATTCTCCATAGCTGTCAGTGTACTGCATGGAGATCTCGACTATGGTCCCTTCTTTCTCACGTTCGAAATAGATCGGCTCTTTGTGAAGCGGAGTCCTGTTCATGTTAAGATGCTCGACAAAAGAGATGATACCTCCTTCATATTCAAAGACATCCTGTTCCATTTCCTCCGGTCTTGAATCAGTTATGCTGATACGGAGACCTTTGTTGAGAAAGGCGAGTTCCCGAAGCCTTGTGACAAGGGTGCCATAAACGAACTCGGTCGTTTCAAAGATCGCACTATCGGGCATGAAAGTGCTCTTTGTTCCGGTGCCTTCTGCATCTCCGATAACAGATACATCCGAAACAGGTTTTCCATACTCATAACGCTGATAGTATAATTTACCGTCACGTTTTACCTCAACTTCCAGCCATTCGGAAAGAGCGTTGACCACGGATACACCGACACCATGGAGACCACCTGACACCTTGTAGTTGCTCTTGTCAAACTTTCCTCCTGCATGCAGGACCGTTAGTACGACCTCGAGAGCTGATTTCTTGTATTTCGGGTGAGTACCGACCGGTATTCCACGACCGTTGTCAACAACGGTAACAGAACCGTCTGTATTGATGGATACATCTATTGAATTACAGTATCCTGCAAGTGCTTCGTCTATACTGTTATCGACGATCTCGTACACGAGGTGATGAAGTCCTCTGGTGTCTACACTTCCGATATACATGCTGGGTCGTTTGCGTACTGCTTCCAACCCTTCAAGGACCTGAATGTGTGTTGCATCATAATCTTGCCTGTCACTCATCTCGATTTTCTCCATGTGATGTGGCTTTTAGCTCTTAAATAAAATCATTTATCCCGTAAATGATATTTGTAGATGAAAAGTCAGTATGAATTAATTTAGTTTCAATTTACCAGATATTGTTTTTTATCTAAATAATTTGGTCTTATTATGCATTACAGGTATATAAATGTATGATTAGCAATTGGGTTTAATCAGGAACCAAATTGTAAAAATATCGGATATATCGGAATAGTGCCAATACCGATACAATGAAGCAAATAAGAGGAAATAATCTGAAGTTAACAATTTAAATCTTACATTAGAGAACCTTAAGCAGTTTGCTGTAATATCTCAGTATCTGCCAAACTCCAGACGACCTCTCCATTGAACTTATAATCAACCGGCTCTATTACACGAGGAGACCTTAAAAGCCAACCCTTAATGTTCTCACAATAGTTATCTTCGCGATTCAAGTGACGTCTTTGGTCAAGTTTGAAATGAAAATCCGATTCATATTCCATACATTCGACCAGGTTTGCGGTCCCGATTATCATTCCAGTGGGCAGATCATCAAATAGGTCAGCAGGAACATCGCAGTTCTCATTCACCCATTTCAGGTCCTTTTTGCGAACAGGTGCTCTGCTCGCATAGATCGCTATCGTTCCCCGGATAGAAGTATTCTTCGAACGTATGTCTATATTTTTTAGCCCATGTATTACCAGTGATGCCCATGGCTGCCTTATCGCAAGTACATGTATCTTCGGATATGGTAATGCATGCTCGTCCCCCATGTCAATACCGCATTCGAAAAGCGTGGTCTGCTGATGTGTGGAAGGTAAGAAACGATCAAAATAAGTTGGTTCTTTTGGAACAACAGAAACTTCCCATTTTTCAGGAAATCTGATGTCTGCTTTTGTGGGTGTCTGCTCTTGAACCATCTTATTTATCCATATTGATTGTTATATAAATAATTTTATGTGGAACAGTGCGCTGCAGCCTTCTTCATAAATAGGTCTATTTTGAGATCTGAAGGTAATCGTTTTGGCCAACATGAACTCAATGCAGAGATATTGAATGACAATCCTGATGCTCTCTGAAATAGAGAAATCATAGATGTCCATCATGTTTCGGAGATTGGGAAACCTTTACTTCGGTTTCCAAGTGGATTCGTTGTGAGTGGTGGATTAGACTTTAAAGGGAAAGTCATTCACCATCTTAATGTAGTAAGTTCTAGCCTACATCAAAAGTTTTATAGTTGCATTAATTATATCCTAAAGTAGCAAGGAGTGAAAACGTATGAAACGAACACTTTTACTTATCGTCCTGGTGTTGATACTAATATCAATAGATACCGCATCAGCCTTAGTCACAAAAGAAGCAGATAATCTGCAATATCAAGTGAACCACTCTGACACTATTATAGTCGGAAAGGTAGTGGACCGTGATATTATCGGTTTTACAATAGAAATTGAAGAGTGCCTAAAGAACCCACAACCGACTGAAAATATAACAGTTACATCATTTAATGGCTTTGGTGTTCCACAAGACGATGTGCATTTTAATATGAATGAAACCGTAATCTTAATGCTTCGAAAAGATACATTGGATGAAAGTATGTTTCGTGTAGTATCTGAATCTTATGGAAAACACCCAGTATCTAATAAAGACGAAATTGTCAAAGCAATAGAATTTGAAAAAGAAACAAATGAAGAGATGGCAAGCAATGAGATCCCATTTATCGGACTTGCTGGTATGTCAATTGCCGTGTCAAGTGCTTTTTTGTTGTTAAGGAAATATGATTGAGATCATTTCTAATATGATGAATGGGTGGAATCATCCACTCCTATTTTTTTAATGAGGGGGGTAAATTAATGAATTTCGAATTAAAGATGTTGATTGGGAGTCTATTTCTATTAGCTCTAGTTTTTTTTAGCTTTATATATCAGCCAGGTGCTGGATTATATGTGGCTGCTTACGAAGTAAACGAAACCCCACCAAATTACATAGAAGTTACCATGGAAGAACTGGATGAGTATCCGTATATTAAAAAGGCTGTAATGCAACCAGGTAAAGAGATCAAAGTACCCACGAAAGAACAAATGGATGTAACTTCTTACAGAATATTTCGAGAAAGTGAATCAGATTGTATCAAAATCAATGATACGTATTATTGTCTAAGTCTAACCTTCGCTGATTGATCTTATTTTCTGCTATAATTCTTATCCGGATATCTTCTTTTCCAATAGTTAGCTATATTTACATGGATGCAATTTAGAGTACAAGAATAGTTTATATACTAACAGGCTTATCAAAAGCGTCATAAAGCGCTATACATATCATTTTGATAACTTTGTAAGGTGAATATATGTCATTAGAAAACCCAAGAACACATTATACCTCACAGATCGATCCGGAGAAGGTCGGAGATGAGAAGGTCACCGTCTGCGGATGGGTACATGAAGTAAGAGACCTTGGCGGTATCTGCTTCCTGGTTGTCCGTGACCGCGAAGGAAGGGCACAGGTCACACTTGTCAAGAAGAAGATCGACAAGGAGATCTTTGATACTGCAAGAAAGCTGGTGCGTGAGTCAATCGTGGCTGTGACCGGTTTCGCAAAGCCTGAAGGAAAGGCTCCAAATGGCTATGAGATCATCCCTGAAGAGATCGTTGTCCTCAACGAGGCTGAATCACCACTTCCAATGGACACCACCGGAAAGGTAGATGCTGAACTTGACACACGTCTTGATTCCAGGTTCATTGACCTTAGACGTGAAAAGACCACAGCGATATTCAAGATAAGGCATGAGGTACTTCGTGCAGTAAGGAATTTCCTGTCTGAAGAAGGTTTTATCGAGACATCAAGCCCGAAGGTCGTTGCAACAGCTACCGAGGGTGGTACATCTCTTTTCCCTATCACATACTTTGACAGGGAAGCATTCCTGAACCAGAGTCCACAGCTGTTCAAGCAGATCCTTATGTCCGGCGGACTTGACAGGGTCTTCGAGATCGGTCCTATCTTCAGGGCAGAAGAGCACGACACCCGCAGGCACCTTAATGAAGCTACATCCATCGATATCGAGGCAAGTTTCGTAGACCACTTTGAGGTCATGGAGATCCTCGAGAACATGATCGCTTACGTCTATGAGCAGGTCATCGAGAACGAGGCAGCTTCCCTTGAGAACCTTGGAATTGAGCTCGAAGTTCCAAAGACGCCTTTCATGAAGATCCCATACAGTGAAGCTATTGACATCGTCAATGCTAAGGGTGAGGAAATGATCGAATGGGGCGGGGATCTTGGTACCGTTGCAGAGCACACCATTGGTGAGCATGTATTCAAGGAAACCGGAGAATCACACTATTTCATCACTGACTGGCCAACCGAGATCAAGCCATTCTATGCTATGCCTTATGAGAACGACCCATTGATATCCAAGTCATTTGATATGATGCACAGGACAATGGAGCTTTCCTCCGGTGCACAGCGTATTCACCTGCATGACATGCTTAAGGAAAGGATCGAATCCCAGGGACTTAATCCTGATGGCTTTGACTTCTACCTGCGTGCATTCAAGTATGGTATGCCACCACACTCCGGATGGGGTGTCGGTTGTGAGCGTCTTGTTATGACAATGCTTGGTGTTGAGAATATTCGCGATACTGTTCTGTTCCCAAGGGACAGGAAGCGACTGTCACCTTAAAGGTGGCAGTTTTCATCATTTATTTTCCAGCAGAAGGGAATGAAAATGAAAGAAAGAAATGCAAATGCATCAAGTACTGAGAAGCAGGCAGCAGGTATTGCAGCAGCTGATCTTGTGAAGGACGGCATGGTAATCGGTCTTGGAACCGGCTCTACTACAGCTTTTGCTATTGCAGAGGTTGGAAGACGTGTAAGGGAAGAAGGCTTGAACGTTCTTGCAGTTGTTACATCCTATCAGGCTGAAATGCTTGCTATTGAAGCAGGTGTGCCACTTACAAGCCTCGCTGAGCACCCTGTGCTTGACCTTGCTATCGATGGTGCGGATCAGGTCGATGCTAACCTGAACGTAATCAAGGGCGGCGGTGCAGCACACACTCGTGAGAAGGTCGTTGCTCATTCAGCAAAACGCTTTGTTGTGGTCGCAGATGATTCCAAGATGAGCGAGAAACTTGAGCACTTCGTGCCTGTAGAAGTACTTCCATATGCAAGGGAACTTGTGAAAAAGCAGATGATCGAACTTGGCGGTGTCCCTGTAATAAGAATGGCATCCCGCAAGGACGGTCCTGTTATCTCCGATAACGGAAATGTCATCATGGATGTTGAATTCGGCACCATTGAGGACCCCGCAGAACTCTACCAGAGGCTGTCCACATGCGTGGGTGTTGTAGAACACGGTCTTTTCCTGAACACCAACGAGGTTTATGTTGGCAGGAAAGGCGGCGCTGTTGAGATCATAAAATAATCGTCGTATTACAATTTCCAATGCGTGGTCCTTTAAGATATATTCAGGACCTGCATTGTGCTTTTTTTATTTTTGGATTTTGATCGATAATATATTGACATATAAGATTGATCAAAAACTTTTGATCACCATTTCTTTCAATGATTCTTCGATATTAAAGATCTCATCCATATTCTCGGCTAAGAGTATAACAGCAAAATCTCCGGATAACGACAATGTATCACAGCTAAAAGGAAATACGGAATTTAATTTTTTGCCATCATAAAGTACTGGTTCAATACGTTCAGTTAGCTCAAGAAATGAACATGCTGTTGTTTTGATCTTTATAAATTTCCAGTATGGAACGGGGGAAAACAATTCTTTAATGTTATCTACGATCATGCTTACATAAGAGGAACCGTTAAAACGAGCATTATTTTCAACAGGAAATATACCATCATCCGATACAATATAATCTATACCGACTACACCCCGATATCCGAATTCAGCCATATTAGTTACAATTTTTGCAGATGTTTTTGTAATGCAATTTAAAGTATCTGCTGATGCATTTGCTTCTTTGAGAGTCCCAACGTGTACCATCCCCCTTTCGCATATTTGATCTCGCATGCCAAGTGAATTTATATTTCCATCTCTGCTGATCGCCAACTGATCATTCGGAGAAGAAGAAACATTCAGAAAAGGCTCAATGATAACAGATCTTTCACCGCTAACTGCGATTTCGTGATATATTTCAGAAATATCATTGCCTTTCGTTTTGTATAACGACATACCGGCTTCACCCAAAGTACCGCGAATAATAACAGTTTCGCAGGTTGACAGATATTCGTTAATGATGTTTTCCAGATCTGTACAATTTTCATTGTCTTCAGGATGTATTTCAAATGAAGTACCTTCAACAACAGCTATCCCTAATTCTTGACATACGGTCTTAAAAGCTGACTTATCATTATACTTTAGTGTTGCAGTTTCAGTTGCTCCAAAAAGATCAGCTCCAAGAACTTTTGCAGCTTCAGTTTCCATACGACCTGAAAACCATGGCACATATACAGGTTTTTTCCCGATCTGCCTGATGATCTTTTTAACTGGTTCAGGATCATTAACGATAAGTTCGGAGAGCGACATTCCTTCTGAATAAGCATTATATTCCACAATATGATCAGATCCCAGACCATGGGAACGCAGCCATTTATGATACTCGGAATCCAGCTTTCCGCGTAGAACTACCACATCATCAGGACGTGCTGCCGGAAGCACTCGGTCACATTTTGAATTAACGGATGCATCACGGCGCGGGAACTGTGAAAAACGATCTGCTCCGTAAATTATTAGCTCATTGTCATTGTTTGAGATGCATTTTCTGAGTGATTGATATTCATACATTAAATCTTCCTTTTTTTAGATAAGTAGTTCCCATTTTATTGTTACTTGCTCCACAGTATCCAGCTATAGATAACTGTTAACACCAGGACATAACCAAGGAGAACAGAAAACCACCTGCCGGAAAACTTGGGCGTTCGGATTGGTGCTAAATTAAAGACAGCCATAAACATAAACAGTGAATATATAGCGACTGAAAAGATCGGCTGACTGAAAAAACTGTCAAACAGGAAGATAAAAGCAAGAATCAGTATATTGTTGTCAAGTGCCAATCCCATGTATGTCGAATCATCGACCAGACCGAAAACATTGAAGTAACTCAACCGTATTGCACTGACAGCGACAATTACGAATGCACCAGGCAAGAACCATGGACTAAAATCCCCATAGCTCAAGAGAAATACAGCGGGGCAAATTCCAAAACTTACAATATCTATCAATGAATCAAGCTGTCCACCGAAAGCTCGATATTCATCAGTTCGTCCCTTCATCCTGCGAGCAATGAGACCATCGCCCCAGTCAAAAACAACAGCCCAGATCATTCCAATTATCGCAATCGGTAAATTGCCTAATATGGCATAGTATATACTAAGGACCGCACATAACAACCCTGCAAGAGAACAGATGTTTGGAAGATCCCGGGCGAAAGCAAGCATTCCTGTCTGATGTGATCGCTGATGGTCCGGATCATTCATCAGAATACTTCCACTTTATTGGAGTCAATAACATCTACTAATGCTTCAACCAATTTGCAATTTTCTGCTTCAGTACGGCTGGCGATACGAACATAACGGCCAGAGTCAGGTAGGGTCTTGTCCTGACAGTGTTTTATGTACATATTATGCTCAATGAACAATCTCCGTGTGACTTCAGGACCACTTTGTGCATGATCCGGGAGGCGGCAGAAAATAAAGTTTGCATCGGGTTTGTAAACAGTCATTCCCGGGATAGCACACAGACTATTATATAGATTATACCTGTCGATCCGTACCTGCTTACAGCTTTCAACAAATTCCTGTCTGTAATCGGGCAATATCCGCAGAAACTCTTCGGCAAATCCGTTAATATTCCATATATGTACACCTTTTCTTACAGATTCAGCAAATACTAAATTTGCAGTTAGCAGATAACCGATCCTGAGACCGCAGATGCCATAGGCTTTGCTCATGCTTTTAAGGATCGCTATGTTTGGATAACGTTCGAGTTCATGTTCCAGAGTTGCCTGATCCGGATCATGTGCAAAATCCATGAAGGACTCATCGATGATCAGCATACAGTCATGTTCTGCAAGTTTTTGTGCAAGCGATATTAGATCGGACCTGGGAACCAGGATCGATGTTGGGTTATTAGGTGTTACCACGACAGCAACATCTGCTTTAACCTTGATCGCTTCAGCAGCAAACTTGTCTACATCCAATTGAAAAGATGGAAATTCAAGAGGAAATTCAACTACTTTGCCTATTGGTGCTGCATTCGCATATTCATTAAAAGATGGCACTGGAACAATTAATTTGCTGGATATGTGACCGGATATGATCTTGATAAGTTCGGCAGCACCGTTTCCTACAACGATCCTTTCAGCAGGCTGATCGATCAGATCACCTATGAGCTCGTCAAGAGCATCCTGTGCAATAGGGTAGTTAAGGACAATGTCGTGAATTTGATCTTTAAAGCTTGTGAAAACTGCTTCTGGCGGGAAATACAGATTGTAAAGATAAGCATGATCAATAAAGTCATGGCGATAGTAACCACCATGCTGTCCGGAAATAAATTCATATTTTTCAGTTTGAGTCTCATAATTTTGTTGCATCATGTATTCCCTCCCTTGAATTTTTTTGATGTGACATTTTATTTTTTAAAGTCTTAGATTCAAGAAGTGGTCTTAGGTTGAAAGAGTTTGACTGAGGCAATGGCTTTAAACCTGAAAGTGAACGAGTAATCCCCACCTTCACTCCACATTTTGATTGTTGGAAAAACTGCCTTGGTCTTCCAGAGGTATGTGGCTTGGTGTCGTAAGGAATTATTGTTTCGTATTTATCCGCCTAAAATAGAGTCTCAGCCTTTGCCAGGTCTGCAACTGTATCGATCTCATACCATCGCTTGCTGTCAAAAGAGACTGTTTTAAGGTCGAGACTGCCATCAGCCACCATTTCTGCAAATACGGTTTCATAATAGCCATTTACTTTGCCGGCTGAAATGTACTGGTCAAGTCTTTCTGTAATACGATGCCATGAAGATAGTGAAAAACTGTAGATATTAACAGTCTTGTATCTGGTCTCATCAAGAGTCCCAGCAATACCATTTTGGAATTTCTTAACATTTTGGGATCTGTTGACTGTGACGGTGGAACCATTCATCCACGGTTGCATGCGTGCTACGGCAATTCTGTCAGGAGAGCACATGTCATCCAGAAGAGAACCATCAAAAACAAGATCACTTTCAACAAGTAAAAACGGCTCATTAATGATATTACGTGCCATCCAGAGTGAATATATGTTATTGGTGGTCGCGTAAAGGGGGCTTATAATAAAATCGATCTCCATTCCGCAAGCCCGTGTTTCTAAAAAATCACGAATGCATTTTTCCTGGTACCCTGTGACTACAACAAGACGTTTGAAGCCTTGCTTTTTTAAATTGATGACAAGTCTTTCAAGAATAGACGCCTCATGAACCATTGTGAGGCATTTCGGTGTGTCGCGTGTCAGGGGATAAAGACGGCTGCCCTTTCCGGCTGCCAATAATAATGCTGTAGTTATGGATCCATTACCACGATTACTGTGGTCTGAGTTCATTGTATATCCGATTGTGTTTTTTCCATCATATATAAAGGAGTTGTTAGTACTTAAGGAGGATGGTAGGAATATCGGTCAATTCTGCCTCAGCTGCTAAATTAATTTAAAGATGGATATGCTGAAATCATCAAGTAATTTCAACTTGCTGAACTGATCTTACAAAAAAGAGGTAGAAAGACCTGAAATGGTCATCAGACCGATAATGCATGTGTTTTCCACGTTCTTTTTAAATTTCTGCTCATGGGCCAATAAATGGTCTCCGTTGATGTTATATTGTATCCAATAATGCTAAATTCTGAAAGACCGGTGGTATTCAATTTCACCTGACCGCTGACCCCTATCGATGATGTTTCGTTTATGATCTTTTCCACAACTATAGTGTTGTTTTCGGTAACTATATTTTTTGAGAAATTCTCACCGAAAATTGGTTCTACCGAATTTACGTATACATCTTCATTCCCGGAATTATACAATGTGATATCATAAGACCAGATGGGAACGTCAGTATTGTTCTCATCAGCGAAATGCCCACCGGCTGACATTTCCGGTACTTGTATTCCACCGGGAACCTCTTCGACAGTTGCCATGTCATTAATACTATATCCTATTGCTATTCCTAAAAAAAGTATAAGCAGGCCATATACAACTGCTTTATCCATTTAGCAAAAACCCCCGCTACTAAAGATCAGGCTCTGTGGAAATCCATCTTTTCTTTTCATATTCTCACTTCATTTCATATACAACAGAGGTAAAATCACAAAAGCTTTAAACTAAAATTAAAACAAATGTATCTTGCCTTTTTGGTATGGGAATCAGCTGTTGCTGCCAGACTTCGCAGAGTTCAACTTTATAATAAAAATACACCCACTTATATAAATAGTATGTTAATTGTTTTTAAAATTTAATATTTGCCTTAAAAAATATTCAACAATCATTTCTTCCAAGTACAAATTAAATCTGGAAAATCAATTCATGTTGCAAAAAATCCAGACACATTGCTATTGCAATTCTGAAAAGAAAACATAGGGAGAATCTTTGTGCAAGGAAGTACGGAAATCAAGTAAAAGAAGTGAAATTTACGATATGATACACAACCCTGATAGGTATGTCAAGGTTATGTAATTAGTTTAGTTGAGGATTCTACAGAGCTAAAAATCAGGCATCCTCTCTTACCGGACAGGCACACATCTCGAGTAATGCTTCCTCGCTGGTCTGTGAACCACGTCCTATGAGAAGATCCCCTTCCCTTACCATTGTTCTTGCACCCGGGCTGTATACCCAGCGTTCATCGCGCTTGATAGCCATAATGTGAACACCGGTCTCTGTACCGAGATTTAGTTCCCTGAGACTTTTACCTATGATCGGTGAACAGCCATCAACCTGTATCTTTGCTATGACCTCATCGGATTCACGCACTGCTATGGTGATGATCGGGTGAAGGTCAATATCACGAAGAACAGCATCTGCAATGCCGTATGCAGCATCAGAAATAAATTCGGATGCATTGGCAAGATGAAGCAGACCACGCAGCTGGTTCACGTCAGGAACGTGTTTTGCAGTTTCAAGGACCCAGTGCTGGAGATCGTATTTCATCTCATCCATTTCGGATTCGAGGGCTTTGACCTCTTCAGCGATATCCGTGTTATCAAAGAGCAGGGCTGAATATGCAAGTCCTACAGAAAGTTCTGCGGTGTTCTTCATGTCAACGATGATGTCAACCGCTTTTTCAAGATCCCTTAGTACCCGCTCATGCTCGACCTTGCGTGGGGTGTATGCCCTCTGGGTGGCAAGCTCAACAAGCAGCGGTACGCCTTCATCGTGACCCCTGGCAAAGATCACATCATCTGCACGAACGCGTGTATCGTGATGCGGATCGTAGATCCAGTCATCATGCCTGCGAATCGCAATTACCCACATACCGGTCTCGACCTCAAGTTCAAGATCCCCAAGGGTGCGACCACACATATCTGAGTTCTCATTGATGGTAGCTCGCACAATGGTCTCTTCGGCTTCCCTGAGTGCAAGTTTAAGCTCAAGAGGGATACCCATGTCCATTTCTACGATCTTTGCAATGTCACCTGCAGCGTTGGCAATTGTCTCAGCGGATGCTGCCACCTGAAGAACCCCGACCATTTCTTCGGCTTCATCAATACGACGCGTGCTTAACATTGCAGCCATTTTCATATGGTAATGGAGAGTGTCCATCTTTTCTTCAAGATGAAGTACTTCCTCGGCAATATCCTCGTCATCATATACCATTGCAGAATAAGCAAGATCTACCATCAGTTCTGATGTGTCCTTCATTTCAATTAGAAGGTCCTTTAGATTTCTGGGAATGTACTTGATTTCTTTAAGGCTCATGTTAGTTATACCAGCTATTATCTATGATTTTTCAGTTATTTATATATAATCGTTTTTCAGGATCGTTTTTAGATTATCTGCATTAGATTTAATGTTATGAAAATGGCTGAAATTCCCACTATATCTCCTAGCGTTGCAATTATTGGAATGACCGTGTCATCCGGATCAATACCGAACCTGTGAGAAGCAAATGCTATGGCGATAGTGGATAAGAATACCGCTATAAGCTCGAGCATGCTTGAGATCGTGCATATTTTGAAGAGTGTGAAGAATCCAAATCCATGGCCGGCAAAACTGCCTATTATCCAGGCAATTATACTCAAAACAACCGAAGCGGACATTCCCACAATGAAAGCTGCGATCACGCTGTTCTTTACGACAGGGTTCTTCTGGATATGTGTGGTACCAATACCCATATGGAATGCAGAAGAAAGTCTTGCACCCAGCATACTTCCGGTGTCCCCACCGATCTTGATCAATGCAGGGATCAACAATAGTATGGTAGGGATAGCAATGAGGTTGTCAAGCTGTGAGTTTAGCATCTGTCCTGCAGTAAGTCCAAGCAGGGAAGTGAGGAACAGTATGGGCAATCCCCTGTTGATGATGCCACGTATTGTATAGTAGCTCATAACATAAGCACCACCTTTGCGGACAGGAAGATCATAAGAATGGATACGATGTCGCCAATAGTGGCAATGGCAGGCGTTACCACGTTGTCAGGATCAAAACCGAACCTGAACATACCTATTGCAAGTAAAACTGCGATCACAGAGAGGATAATCCCCGATGATACCCCTGCAAGTACTGCGATCAACGTAAGTGACAATACACCCGCACTTTCAAGCCCCAGCAGCACGGTCATGCTATGACCCAGTATCCCGAGAATTAATGACACGATCAAACCAAGCAAAAGCGACCCGAGTATATTATTGGTAAGCTCCGGATTGTTCTCGATCTTCGTAATAAGACCCATATGAATAGCACTCCCAAGCCGTGACCCGAGAGTACATGATATATTCCCACGCATACCAAGAACCGCAGGCGCAATGACGATCAGCCCCGGTATAAGCTCAAGCTCATCCGTCATCCCCACAAGAATAAGACCAGCCACAGCTCCTCCTAACGTCGCAAGGATCTGGAACGGCAATGCCTCTTTCACAATAGACCGAATACTGGCATAATCACCCAGGTATTCTTCTTCGATCTCAACATCGTCGTCCTCTTCAGCGTGGGAGCCGTAAGACATAGTCTGCTATTTGTACTTTTAGTATTAAATGATTTGTGAGAGTGTAGGAGGAAGCGATTGAGTTTAATCTTACATCAAACACAATATTTTACGGGAAGCAGGAGTTTTATATCAAAGATTTAATGGTTATGTTTTGGGATTTTCGAAGAGCGTTTGATACTAATAATTTCCCATTACTTTTTGAACAATGCCTCTGTCAAAACCAGATGATCTTGAACAGATTCCGAGCGTTGGGAGCAAGATAGCCCAAGAGCTACGGGATCTGGGTATTCATTCAATTAAGGATTTGAAGGGAAAGGATTCTGAGGAACTTTACTTCAACCTTTCCACCCGAAAAGGAATGCATGTCGATAGATGCGTACTCTATGTATTTCGTTGTGCTGTGTACTATGCTTCAAACCAGGATTATGATCCTGAACTATTGAAATGGTGGAACTGGAAGGATGTATAAATATCTAAAGATATGCTAGTGGAGTTCGAACTTTTCCATATTGTTACCCTCCCGCACGGACCAATGTCTATGATTCCTGCAAGCTGAAGTGCGGGATTTATGCGGTTAGTGAGCTTTGTCCTTTGAGTCTGGTTTGAAGCTGCTTTTGCTCTAAATCTTGCTCATCAATGCTGGTTTATCTGATACTATGAAAATACATTTAAGTATTTCTAGATTTATTTTGTATCATGCAAGATATGTCTCATCAAAAATACAAGTTTGTTTTTTACGAAGGACAGTTTGTACTCTATGGGAATAGTGTTTCAGATTTGTGGAATGACATATACGATGCATTTGATCTCTACCCTGAAATGTATGTTGAAAGAACAAACGGAAAGGAGATGAAGCAACGTGAAATCAGGGAATTAAGGGAAGAAATATTTGAAGATATGGAAGAAGATGTTCTTCGCCTAAGCAGTGAATATCGAAATAAAAAATTATATTTTTTTAATGAGGGCGATTTGTTTGTCGGAAATCGAGATGAACTCATTAAGAACATGAAAACTCTTTTTGAAGAAATGTTCTTTTGGATCGTTGATGATGCGAAAAATGACGTTTTTTGTGATTTTCTAGTTGAGAACTAATCAGAGCAACGATTTGTATTATGTGTTTATTTATGGTGTGAATCAGATAATTTTGATGACGAATTTGAGGAAACAAAGGACATAATCAATCAATTTTTGTCATGTGACTGTGGAGAATTTACTAAGTTAATTATAGATGGGTCAGATATTGAACAAGAGATTCAAACTATAGTTGGCAATAAAGTTGAGATAAAAACGGCAGATGAAATCCGAAAAGAGAGAAATTGGTTTGTTACTAAATGCGCCGATTCAATAGTATCTGAACCTTACTATTGTGATGAAGATGAATACGATCAAATTATGGCAGACTTGGTAACAAAAGCCCGAATATCTGAAACGAACAAAGAAAAAAAAGAAAGTCTAGAGGGACTTGGTGCTTATGTCTTTGACAATATTGATGGTATGAAAGTCGTGAAGAGAAACCTGCGTGGTACTTCTGAGGAAATTGATTTATTAGTTTCAAACGAAAGTGATGAAACATTTTTTAAAATGTTGGGTTCTCCATTTATGGTTGAATGTAGAAATACAGAATCTGCTTTTTCCAGCAAAGATGCGAGGGATTTTATTGGAAAAATTGAAAGCTTGGGTTTGAATGGTGGGATAATAATTTCCCGAAAAGGAATTACTGGAAAACTAGACCGTGATGCAAAATCATATCTGCGTGAAAAAAGGAAGGATGGTATTAGTGTTATACCACTAGAATTACGTGACATTAGCAATATCGCAGATGGTGCAAGTCCATTGAAGATCATGAAAAAAAAGTATTATGATCTGTTTCCCATTTGAAAACAGATCTCTTTTTTATTGGATGGATCATCAACAGTTAACAATAAAACCCCTGCAAACCTTCAATTTCCTTCCATTTACAGTAAGAATCCCAGAGTTCATCAGGTGATGGAAACTGTTCAAGCAAATTTCCTGTTCAATCAGATGTGAATTTCCTGAACGATCATGGAAAAGAAAAGCATCACCATTGGAGCTGAAAGCAAAAGGAACATCGACCATATCAGCATAGCCAAGGGCCTGCTGCATGCCTTCTCCAACCTCAAACTTGTTCTTCTTTGCTTCAACAACAGCAATTGGAATATTGGGTTTATGGTATAGAATGTAATCAGCACGTTTGTTCTTGCCACGGGATACTGTCTGACCACTGACAATTATTCGCCCGTTGGTAAGTGGTACTTCCTCACGTACCTGTGTATGAAGGTTCCATCCTGCTTTATCGATAGCCGGAGTGATGAACTTAGTACAAATATCTCGTTCACTCAGGTCGTTTTTATCAATTTCATCCATTTTCCAGCTTCCAATAATAATATCAGGATAATAAGTAGCAGCTATTACTTTGTAACTTAGAATATAAATTTTGATATAAATAATTAATTCAAGTTAGTTTACTAGAAGAGATTATTTAAAAAAAAGCTTAAGGAATGGATAATTGGAAAATTTTTTCCAAATATCCATCCTATTCACATTTTCAGCTATTCCGGTATACCAACAATCTCATTGCTTCCTTAGCCTAGATGCGATCGATAGCAAACCAAAGATCACAAATATAGCTTCAAATCCTGGTATTCCCTTTTCTTCGGCCGGGGCTGAAGCCTCCAGAACTTCTTGCAGGTCTTCATGCATTAGAAGAGAAACACCCAGGAATGCCGGATCATCAGAGTAGTAAGCGTATAGACTGTTCAACAGTTCATTAACTTCTGCATCATCAGATCCTTCGCTCACGACAACTGTGATCAGAGCATATTCTCCGGCCCCCCTGATCTCTCCCATTTTTGAAGCAACAGAATCCTCTATTTCTTCAGCCGTCAGCTCGATCTCATCCATGTCATGGGTCATTAGAACAAAGAGATCGACATTTGGTGCAATGCTCTCTATACTTGACCTGTCATACCCTGCCGGAATTCCTGCAACTAATAATATCTTTCCAGCTGTTATTTCATGGATGGCTTCCAGAAGCTGTGCATTTTCCTGACACACCTGTTCCAGTTCAACAGGATCGCAGGTTTTCAGGCTTATGTATATGCCATCAAATCCTGCAAGTGATTTCGTGTTGTAATCAAGGACTTCCTCGACAGCCTCAATTGAACTTTCGTCAATTCCATCCACAAAATCCTTCTTTTCATCAAGGATCATTGCGTAGACAGTTATGTTATTTTCATGGGCAGATTTTATGAATCTTTCAGAGTTCCATATATTGTTGATATCCGTTCTCAGGAACACTGTATTTATGCCACTGGCTTTGAGATCATTTATAGCGGAAATCGATCTGTTATCAGGATAAGGCTCAAAGATAAAGATCGCTTGTTTTCCAACCTCAGAGGCAGGCATATTAATATCTTTTAAAATGGGCTGAGGGACCTGCATCTCACTTTCCGGCAAGGGCTCAGGCTCTTGTGTGACAGTCTCTCCGGGCAGGAAAACGGTTGGTTCCTGTGGCGTATACTTACGTACAAATGCATGATCCACAGCCATGTATCCCATATTATTTATGGTGCTGGCTGTAGTTGAATACAGGTATAATTTCAATTCATTATCCGGGATGTGGTCAATTATAGTTTCATCTTCATTTTCAATGTCATAGGAATAATCCATCCTTGTATCTCTTACCCCGTTCTTGAACCATGAAACCTTTTTGAAATTATCCTCTTGATACCATGCAATACCTGATGTATACCATGTCCCCTCCGCAATACCAAGGTCTGTAAGATCTCTTGATTTGAACTTGTCGTCATCCCTGATCAGAGTCCACGTAACCTTGCTCTCATTGGTGAGTTCTGTACGATGGACTATCATATTTTCGCTTTCGTCTTGCGGATCAAGCAATCCCTGCTCCAGTACCGGACCCATTAGTTCGGTACCAGTGGTAACCTTCATTCTCTTGACAACGAACATGGAATTTATCCCAAATGCATCCGTGGAAGTTATTTCTGAAAAATCCGTAGGGTGTTTTTTCGGGTTTACCAGGCTGATGATCCCATTGCCAATGTCAATTTCCCCTCCACCGTTTGTATCTGATCTCCAGTTCGCAATGCTCAAGCGCATTCCTACAAAGTCATCGAAGAAATCGAACGTGGACACACCACTGCTAATGTCAATTGCAGACGGATTTCCATAATGCATTGTCACATAGGTCATTCCATTAGCGGGAATAAAAGGAACCTTGATCCATATTATAGCACTCTCTGATCCAGCATCCCACTCTTCGATCCAATGATACAATTGATTATCGTTTACGGTAAATCTGATATCTGACCCATCCGGGTTTGCTTTTGAGAAATCGAAATTTGAAGAATCCAGCAGAACCTGTAACTGGTAATTGCCTAAATCCTTACCAGAGTTCTCTTTTATTGTCATTTCTTCAGAGTAATTCCAGTCTCCTCCCCCTGCATTGGATAGAGCGAGGCCTGTACCTGTCATTCCGGTCAAAAGAATTATGGAAATGAGCAGAAATAAGATTATTTTTCTTTGCATACAACTCACCTACCTTATTTATTACTCTATTTCATTTATATTATATGTGCTAATTCTGACCCTGACTGGAGCCATGTTCAAGGAACTTGGAGCTGCTCACTCCTGGGAAGGTAGGCATTGCTTTATAGAGGTACTATGAAGAGGATACAGGACAAAATTAGGTTAGCTGGGGACATAAGCCTTAATGCAAGGTAATTATAAAGACGGAACAGAGTAAAAAGTCTTTATTCATCAAATATGTTCCAATTTCTCCACCTCTTCCTCACATGAGCATTGAGAGTAAATGACCTATCGCTCTTAGCATTCTGCTTCATGTAATGAAAGTAACCTTAGAAAAACCCATATTCTTCCATTCAGTATAAGGCAGGTCAAAAATCTTCATCCTCAACAGATCCATCTTGAGACAATCCAATAAATATATATTAAATTGAACACCTTTTTTTATCGGGGAAATGCAATTCGGGGTATTGCAGATTTTCTGGATCAATACAATATTGACGTGTATACTTATGCTGAAATATTGATTAAGAAAAATTATAAAGACAATATTAAATATTTCATAAATGATAATGGGAGTGGAACAAATGAAAAAAATAGATTTCAAAGGGCCAAGAGATATGCACAAATCAAAATGTAGTAACTGCGGTCAGGAAACAGAAGTGCCTTTCGTACCGGACCCAAACAGACCGGTATACTGCAGGGAATGCTTCCAGAAACACAAACCGTCTAAAAAAGACTAAGTGGATGTGAATAATAATATTAGTTAAAGCTCAAAGTGAAATGTGTGGTCAGATAGAATATTCCTATCATGATCGCACAACTATTTTTAGATCAATTTGTCGATCATTTATAAATCAAATTTTGTTTTAAGCAGTCTTGAAGATCATAAGCAATACTTTACTTGCCCTGATTCATCCCATGGAAAAAATCCAACATGAGCATCAAGACCAACTGAATTAATGATCATCAATATTCTGTTTATACTAAAAGTTAATACTTACTCGAAATGTAAATTCCGATATTAGTAAATGTGTCAATTTGCCCGGATGATAGTGATTTTGAAAAGTTTGCCTACAGAGCCAAAAAAGAGATAATAAAAATAAAAAAAGATGGTGAAAACACACCACCATTCATTGAGCAAATCCCAGATCTTCGCCCTGCATAATGAGCATATTATCCTCATATGGCAGAATTATCTTGCCGCAGAGTTCCCACTGGTAACTTCCATCTTCTTTAGTGACTGTCCAGATGTCATAGTTCCAGTATTTCCGGTCTCCGTTCTCATCGAGTATTGTCCATCCGCTCATTCCAAAATGCGTGTCTGTAATGGTCTTCATTGCCATTCTTGCACTTTCATCGTTATTCGGGATGGAATCCAGATCAACAAATGTAGCTATCCAGAGAGCATCATATGTTGTCAATGCATAAGATTCAGGAAGTCTTCCAAGTTGTTCTTCGATCCCGGGTGCGATCTCCTGATATCTGTCGTTTGCCCTTATGTACCCGTATATTGGTGCTTTGACATTGGTTGTTGCAGCAAAACCGGCTGCATCATTATCCTTGATCAATCCCTTGTTCAGCGCGATGCCATCTGTGCTGTACCAGTTGACCTCTGAAAGAGCAGGATAGTTACGGGCTAAAGCAAAGATCTCTGTTACTTCTCCGTAGGAACAAAGGACCACAGCTATGGAACCCTCATCATATTCTGAAGTGGCTGCTACTACTTTTTCATTGAGTGACTCTACTTCTGCAGAAAAGTCCGCATTTTCTGTTTCATACCTTACTCCCTCAAGCACTGTGCCGTTAAGAGTCTCAAAGTTCTTTCCAACCTCATCAACGAGTCCGTTACCCCACACATCATTCCTGTACATCGGGATCACAGTACTGATACCATCTTCCTGCATGAATGTAGCCAGTACCATTCCCTGATTTGTGTCGTCAGGTACAAGCCTGAACAGATTATCGTCAGGGATAGCTAAGGACGGAGCTGTTGATGCAGTACTCAGAAGGATGATACCATTCTCGTTTGCATACTCCAGGACAGCTTCTACTTCGTTGCTTGATTGCGGGCCGATAACCATCGTAATTCCCATTTCATCAAGTTGCTTGAGCTGCTCCAGAGCTGTCTCAGGATCGCTTTCAGTATCTTTTACAATTACTTCCACATTCTTTCCGGAACCAAGTCCTGAGAAATAGCCATTGATGTCCTCAGCTGATACTTCAAGTGCTGTCTGGCTTGCTTCTCCGATAGAAGCAAGATCTCCTGTCAGTGGTAAAAGTGCTCCGATCTTAATGTCTTCGGATTCACTGGTAGCCCCTCCGGTGGATTCAACACATCCTGACAGGAGAGTTGCTATAAGTAGTATACTTAATAAAAAACATGTTGTTTTTTTCATAAAATCACAGCAAGTCCAAAGACAATATTAATATTTATATATTTCTATTATAATATATTGTGTTTTGAGGCCATCGAATTAGAATTTTGCTTTAAAACCGGCACCTTTTTGGATTCTATAGAAATTCACAATGTAATGTTCAAAGGTCTACTAGATATTGCATGTTTCACATTGTGCTGAAATAGAATGAAAATGAAGTTTTGAGATCGGCTCAATTATTAGATTCATGTAACACAATTGCTGAGTAAGCAATCATGTTTTACTCTATGCGAACATGATTAGCATAAAGGAATGGATTGTCGTATTATTATTCCATATTTGCAGTAATTATAACAAGGAGGACTACATGAATATTTTACATATTTCTGATCTGCATTTCGGTTCTCGCCATTGGGATGGAGATGATCAGGTCCTGTTGGAGAAGATCAATTCATTTAATGCTGATATCGTCATCAATACCGGAGACAATACAACAGATGGCCTGGAAGATGAATGTGCTGAAGCGGGTTGCTTTCTAAAAAGCATTAATTGTAAAAATGTCATCTCCACCTGGGGAAATCATGACAAACGAAATATGCGATCCCATGAACTATTCCGCAAATATATTGACAAAACCGAGATAATTTCCATCTCTGAAACAATAAAAACACGGAAGAACAACATTTTTTTAGACCGGGAAATTACCAAAGTTGAAGATAATTTTACCGATATAAATTTCATCAAGTCCATTTCGATAAATGGAAAAACGGTATTAATAATCAGTATTGACACCAATGAACTGTACAGTAATGACGGGTATGTTGAAGAAGAGATCCTTAATGCTGTTTCAAAAGAAATTGAACAGACTGAATATGACATCCCTTTGTTGATCACCCATTATTCTATTTTAGGTACTGACGAATGTCCTCTAAAAAATTCCGCAGCACTGATAGATTTTGTGCAAAAACATAAAATCGAATACGTTTTTTGTGGTCATACCCACGAACTGGAAATTATGCGAACTAATGATCTATATCAGGAGTATTCCTTTACCCATTTTATGTGCGGCAGTTTGTCCTCTCGCAATCATTCCAACGACGATAACATGTTCTTGTATTATGAAAATGTGGGTAGCGATGATATGCATCTGCATCTGATACGAATCTTTTTAGAGATGGGTAAGGTATATTTCAAACAGGAAAAGGTCTTTTAAGATAAATCGTGCAGTAATTTGTTAAACATTGATCATTTTCCTCATGTAAACACGGGTATCGTCACGACAGATCTCTGACCAGCCCAAATGGTTATAAAAAGAAATATTCCCGGTCAATAATACATGGGTTGCTAAACGCATTTCCAAATAGCCTTTGCGTTTAGCTTCTGACTCCGCGAGATCCATTAGCTCCCGCCCTAAGCCAGTTCCCTGGAGATCAGGACGTACTGCCACATTTGCTACTGTAGTATAATAATCTTCGAAGATCAAGATCAGGCCACCGACTATTTCATTGTCAGATTCAGCGACCCAGACAGGGAAATGCGTGATCTCCTCTTCGTAATCAACATCCATGGGTGGAAGTCGTTCACCTTTGAGCCTGTCCAGATACTTTGTGTAAGCCAGATCCATACAACTTTTAAGACCCTGTGCATCATCAACAATAGCTTTTCGTATTTCCCAGCCTCTTTGTTTCATACTTTTGGTTTGCATTTTGATCATGAATATCAATAAATAAATTTACATACTATTCTAACAATTTATGATAGCATTGCTTAAGTTAATTTTGTTATTAGAAATTGCCACTGGAATAAGTTAATATACTAAAACAAATTAGATCGTATGGAATCGAACATTGTTGTTCCTGTCACTACAGCTGTAATGAAAAAGTTGAGACATAAGAACGAATGTTAAACAAATATGACTTGAAGATATATTCCAATTATTATATATATAACCATAAAATATACTAATTAACATATCTACATGATACAATCAATTCAACAGAATATAGAGGGAATATGGGGGGTCTAATCTGGATGGAAGTAATATAATTCTGCGTGAATTTGCTGTCGAAGAAACTTGTAAGAATCCTACTGAATTATTTGTAGATCCGGATATCTTAAACCCTATTTTTGATGATATTCCTATGATCATGATCCTTGTCAATCAGGAAGGGAAAGTTGAATACGTCAATCGGACTACTACTATTGCACTAGGGAAAGGAAAAAAAGATAGTATTGGCCTTCTTGGTGGTGAACTGTTTGGATGTGTGAATTCGTTCAAAGCAGAAGGTTGCGGGAAAAACAGAAAATGCTCAGAATGTACTGTAAGAAACTCTGTTATGCACAGTTTTGAAACCGGTGAAAGCATTTACAAACAGGAAAGCGAGTTGGAGATCGTAACCAATGGACAGTCTGTAACACTTAATTTTTTAATTTCAACAACACTGATACAAAAAAATAATGAACCACTTGTGTTGCTAACTGCGGATGACATTACTGAACAGAAGAACAATGATCTTGCCTTTGAGGAAGCAATTCGGAAACAGAAGGCTCTGGAAGAGATCATAAACAATAGCTCTACAATGGTATTCTTGTGGAGGGCAGAGGATTTCTGGCCTGCAGATTATGCTTCTGAGAATGTTTCAAAATTTGGATACTCAGCTGAGGATTTCGTACTTGGACGAATTACTTATGGTGATCTGGTCCATCCCGATGATTATCAAATGGTATGTGATACACTTGCAGAGAAGTGCGAGGATGGCAATGACAACTATACCTCGGAATATCGTTTGATAACAAAGGATGGAAAGTTATTATGGGTAAATGAGAAGACCTTTATTCTGAGGAATGAGGAGGGAGTAGCAACTCACTTCCAGGGAATTGTTCAGGATATCACCGAACGCAAGCAAGCAGAGGAGGCAATGCTACGTGCAAAAATTGCTGCAGAAGCTGCCAACACGGCCAAGACCGAATTCATCTCAAATATAAGCCATGAGCTAAGAACTCCCCTTACTTTGATCATCGGATTCTCGGATCTACTTTGCAGTGAAGATTACGGCTCTTTGAATGAATATCAGAAGAAATACATATCCAAGGTTCTTAAAAATGGAAATCATCTTTTGGAGCTGATCGATGATCTTTTGGATTTCTCAAACATTGAATCCGGGGAAATGGAACTTCACATTAATGAATTCTTTGTATCCGATGCTATTGATGAAATAGAAGCATTGATGAGACCTCTTTCAAAAAAGAAGGGCATTGGCCTGACATGTAATATCAATATTGAAAAGCCTACCATAAAAGCAGACATGCTAAAATTCAAGCAGATTCTTTACAACCTCGTGAACAACTCCATCAAGTTCACAGATCCGGGGGGTGCAGTGACCATTGGAGGTAATATTTCTGATAGGACTGTTAATTTCTTCGTAAAGGATATTGGAATCGGCATTTCACCAGAGAATCAGGAAAATTTGTTCAAGCCTTTCTTTCAGGTGGATTCATCAAATTCAAGAGAATATGGTGGTACCGGGCTTGGCCTTGCTCTTGTCAAGAAGTTTGTTGAAATGCATGGCGGTGAGGTCTGGGTCGAAAGTGAGCTTGGAAAAGGAAGTACATTTGGATTTAGCATGCCAAATTATCCTGAAAGTACGTCCTGTGATCAGTTCTAAGATGATTTGACAGATCTATCGGATCAGAAGATAGTTCTCCTGCAGATCTGCAACCTTCATTTGAAACTACAACAGGAATGTCACTCCATGCTTAGAATCTTAAGAAGATATTATGGATCCTCCATGATCAAATATCTTATTTTATTGGAAAATAAATTCTAAAAAGTTAAACATGATATTGAACATGGAACCTGTAAACAACCCTTATCTCATCCATTTCCCTGTATTCTACCTCAAACTTACTTTCATCCGCAACATATTTCAGGTCATCAAGATCTTTGAAAATAACCTCACAATTAATGTTCCCGGGGAGCAATGAGTTAAAACTATCACACTTATTGGTGATCTCCTGTATCATCCTCTTTGTCTCGCCTGCATCAAAAGTCCCATCCTTATCCGGATTATAGATTATTTCAGTTGTTAATGTTTCCTTGTCCAGCAACGTCATCCAGAATCCATTAATGCTGGAACCATCTATGGTGTAATCTTTTATTTCGAAACTCTTGTTGATCACATTCTTCAATTTTGAACACCTTTTATTTTATTAATGTCAATGCCATAAATCAGTTTTCATGATGTACCTACGTTTTAAAAGATAATTTTCAAAACAAAACATTTATATTTCATCAAAGAAGTGCATATGTCCGCATCAATGTATAAATATATCCAATGTTTCGGCTCCAACCTGTGGATATGTTGATTATCTACTGAATTATTTCTTTTCATACTTATCACATTCAAGAGGAACGATATTGACAAGTAAACGTATATTAATGGGAAACGAAGCGATCGCTTTTGGGGCGATGAAGGCTGGCGTTTAGCTAGCAAGCGGCTATCCGGGAACACCTTCAACTGAAGTGATGGAGACCATCATTTCCCATGCGAACAAATATGGCATATATGCCGAATGGGCGACCAACGAGAAAGTAGCACTTGAAACAGCTGTTGGTGCTGCTTATTCTGGTGCAAATGCCATGGTCACCATGAAGCAGGTGGGACTGAACGTAGCATCAGATCCCCTCATGAGCCTTTCCTATATTGGAGTAAAGGGTTCCCTTGTGATCCTCGTCTCCGATGACCCCGGACCCCATTCCTCCCAGACCGAACAGGATACAAGAGCCTTTGGTCACTTTTCAAATATTCCTGTCCTGGACCCATCCACACCTCAGGAAGCCTATGACATGGCAAAACTGGCCTTCAAGCTATCACATGAAATGGAGATCCCTGTGATACTCAGGACCACAACGCGTGTATCTCATGGATGTGCTGATGTAGTTATCGAGGACATCGACCCGGTATCCTGTGACATCGAAGGCTTTGTAAAGGACCCGAAGTGGGTCATATTCCCAAAACTGACAGCCCAAAGGCACCCCTGGCTCGAAGAGCTTCAGGTAAGGTTTTCAGATCGTTTTTCTGAGTACTTCAAAGAGAACTCATTCAACTCAATATCAAAAGGTAACAGCAAGATCGGCATTGCAGCTTCCGGGGTATCTTACCTGTACGCAAAGGAAGCTATAAAGGACCACTCTGAAACCTTCCCGCTTTTCAAGGTCGGAACAGTTCATCCCTTCCCGGAGAATGCAGCCCTTGAATTCCTCAGTAATATAACAGACCTGATAGTGACCGAAGAGCTTGACCCATACCTTGAGGAACAGTTCCTGCAATTGATAGGCAGGCACCATCTCGATGTGAACGTATATGGAAAGAAGAACGGTCATTTCCCAGTCAGCGGTGAATATGACGTAGATGCTATTATCGATGGATTGAACAGCTCACTTAAAGCCATCAATACAGATGTTCCTGTCCTTTTCCATTCATCACCAGTTGTCGGGAAGGAAAATATACCTGCACTTCCAGTAAGGGCACCGACCCTCTGTGCAGGATGCATGCACAGGACAGTCTTCTACGCATTCAAGAAGGCTGCCGGAAAATTCAGGACAGAAAATGGCATGGATTCCATATTCTCAGGAGATATCGGATGCTACACTCTTGGAAATGCCCAGCCTCTCAATATGGTGGACACATGTCTTTGCATGGGAGCAGGGATCAGTATAGCAGCAGGCCTATCCCACACACATCAATACCAAGGTGGCCAGAAGACAAAACAGGTTGCGTTTATCGGCGACTCCACCTTTTTCCATTCCGGGATAGCCGCTGTGATAAGTGCAGTCTACAACAATGCAGACATCACTATAGCGGTCCTTGACAACCGGACCACAGCCATGACAGGACATCAACCCCATCCGGGTATTGGTCTGACTGCCACAGGGGTTCCTACGAAGGTCATTGACATAGCCGATATCCTCAGAAGCTGCGGTGTCGAACTTGTCGAGACCATCGAAGCAAATGATCTTGGCGAATGCATAGATGCAGCTAAGAGAACCATGGACTTCGAAGGACCTTCTGCTATCGTGTTCAAAGGAAGATGTGTGGGAATCACAAAAGGAAAGGAACAATATGTGGTCGATGAAGGAAAATGCACAGGTTGCAACCTCTGTGTATCGCAACTTGGATGTCCTGCCATATTCTCAACATCTTTAAGACTGCCGACCATACAGGACAACTGCACAGGTTGCAGTTTGTGTGCACAGGTCTGTCCATCGGATGCAATTGTCCTGAAGGAGGAAATACAATGAAATTCGATATTCTTATCGCAGGTGTGGGCGGACAGGGAGTTGTACTTGCATCCCGTTTGCTTGCAACAGCGGCCATAGATGCTGGTTTCCATGTGACCACTGCCGAGACCATAGGCATGGCCCAGAGAGAAGGATCAGTAACCAGTCATATCAGGATCGGGGATGAGATCTGTGGTTCACTGATCCCATCTGGAAATGCCGACCTCATAATCGGACTTGAGCCTGCAGAAGCTGCAAGGAACATCCATTTTCTGGCAAAAGATGGAAGCATCGTAGTAAATGAGCATGCTGTGATCCCCTCTGTTCTAAATGGATGTGTTGAATACATTCCGGATCAGGTCCTTGAATTTCTGAAAGATAAATGCCACGATACCATATCCCTGGATTTTACACAGCTTGCAAAACAGGCAGGTACCCACAGGGCAGCGAATGTTGCCATGCTGGCAGCAGCTGCAGGTGCCGATCTCCTTCCATTTTCCTCCGGAGAATTATGGAATGTGCTTGAGAAGATGGTGCCGGAAAAGTACAGGGATGTGAACAGGAATGCCTTTGAGATGTCCCTCAAAAGGGTATCAGGTATAGAGGAAATTAAGCAGCAGACACAGGCACCGGATGTCTGATATCCGGAGATGATCAAAATGTGCAACGTTTGTGAGGATAATAAAATAAAGCAAAAAGCGCTCTTTCGGAAGGATGCGTTCTCCGGGTCTTCTAAGGAAGATCAGGTGGTCAAGCTTAAACAGCTTCTCAAAAGGGTTGTTTCAGGAAGTTCCTTCTATCAGAAAAAATTCGAAAGAGCCGGAATTGATATCGATTCTATAAAGACGCTGGAAGATATCACAAAGCTTCCGTTTACCACTAAAGAAGAATTGCGGGATGCTTATCCGCTGGGCCTTCAGGCTGTCCCGGATGAGGATATCATAAGGATACATTCATCTTCAGGCACTACCGGCAGTCCGGTTATCATTCCATATACACAGGGTGATGTTGATGTCTGGGCAGAGATGATGATGCGCTGCTACCAGATGGCTGGTCTTACCCGTAGTGACAGGATACAGATCACACCCGGATACGGACTCTGGACCGCAGGCATAGGTTTTCAGGCAGGTGCTGAGCTTCTCGGCGCAATGGCAGTTCCAACAGGTCCTGGAAACACCGAGAAACAGTTGCAGATGCTGCTCGACCTCAAATCCACAGCACTTGCAAGTACCTCATCCTATGCCCTCCTCATTGCAGAGGAGATCAACAAAAGAGGATTGAGGGACAATATAAACCTGAAGGTAGGGATCATAGGTTCCGAGCGCTGGAGCCCTAAGATGAGGAAACGTATCGAGGATGAGCTCGGGATAAAAAGCTTTGACATCTTCGGACTCACCGAGATATACGGACCCGGCATTGCCATCGATTGCTCCATGCATGACGGTCTTCACTACTGGTCAGACCACCTGCTCTTTGAGATCATAGACCCTGTCACAGAAGAAAGGTTACCCGATGGAACCCTTGGGGAACTTGTAATAACAACTCTTACAAAGGAAGGCGCACCCCTTATGCGCTACAGGACAAGGGACCTTACACGTATCATTCCCGAACCCTGCAAATGTGGCTGCATCTTCCCTCGCATAGATCGCCTGTTGGGACGTACCGATGACAGGATAAAGATCAAAGGGGTCAATGTTTATCCCGGCCAGATCGAGGATATCATACATAGGGTTGAAGGCGTCAGCAGCGAGTATCAGATAGTTCTAGAAAGAGACCATGGCAGGGATTCAATGCTTTTCAGGATCGAGATCGCTGGTGCAGATGAATCTGGAATAAATTCCGGGGCTGCAAAAGCACTGAATAAAGCCTTCAGGGACTTTATAGGTATCAGTGTAGATGTGGAATGCGTCGGAATTGGAGAGCTTCCACGCAGTGAGAAGAAGAGCAAGAGGGTCATTGACAACAGGGATATGTAAAACTACCCCTGCTTTTCTCAAAATACCTTCTCAAACATATAGAGTAAATAAGATCGCTGTAGTGTAATCCTTAAAAAGCAAACATTATAAATAGTTTATATAATAACAGAATTTGTTAAACTGTATGGAGACCACTAATGAGAAAGCCAATGAAGTTTTGTTCAAACTGTGGAGCAGAGATTGATGAAAAAGCTGTAATATGCCCCAAATGTGGAGTTCCTACTGGCACACAAGATCAAATGTTACAATCTCCCAAGAATCCTGGATTAGCAGCTGTTTTATCCCTTTTGTTCAGTGGTTTAGGACAAGTTTACAACGGTGAACTTAGAAAAGGAATTGGAATATTAGTAGGTGTCGTTGTTGGATGGGTTACGTTTCTTATTCCAGGATTAATAATATCTGTATATGGGGTTTATGATGCTTACACCACTTCAAAGAAAATGAATTTAGCTGAGATACCATTCAAAAAGCCAAAATTTTCAGATTATGTTATTTTTATTTTGGTTTTCTTGATCCTGATCGGAGTATTTGCTGCTATTTTACTCTGGATGGAGCTACTGTAAATACAGAATCGCTGTTTTACATCGAATTTTGACCCGGATTAAAGTCATTTTTTCCGGATGACATTTTTGTTCCCTGCTATGAGAACAGCACCATGATGCGAAGATATAAAGTTCCCAACATCATTAAAGATCAGAATTCATAGTCAAGGAACGGGATTAACAATGCCAGATGCAAAAAGACATGACACAATAAACATTGCAGTGCTGATAGTTGTACTGGCGGGCCTTTCCTATCTTACGATATGGAAACAATATGAGATGGCTGTCAGATATCTGGACATTTACAGGATATCGATCTTTTCTTTAGCCTACCTGTTTGCAACATTCTTCCTAAGCCCGGATCTTGATATTGAAAGTAAACCCTACAAAAGATGGAAGATGTTCAAGATCCTCTGGTGGCCATATAAGGTTATATTCAAACACAGGGGATTCTCCCATAATCCTATCATCGGGCCCCTCTCCATCATAATTAACCTTGCACTGATAGTGGCCGTATTGCTTCTGCTTATGGGAGTTGAACTGCACAAAGTACCTTTAAGGTTTATTATCGCAGCCACAGCAGGGATGTGTCTGTCAATGGAGATCCATATAATATCAGACTTCCTTATATCAAAAACGAAAAGTTATTTGTGAGAAGTTGTGAAAAGATTCGTTCTATTAAATTCCGGAAAGGTAATTTTGAGGAGTAAATGTGGATCTTGTGTATCGATCAGGATAATAAGTATCTTGAAAATAAACTTGATCTTATTCAATTTCAACAAATTCCACATAAGCACTTGAAGTTTTTATAGCTGAATCGAACATGTTCCCATCACGATTGATCTTCCTGATGTATTCAAGTTTCTCTTTATCCATATCAGCTTTATCCAATGCTCTAATAACGCAACCGATCAAAGCATGAACATCATTATTTTCACCGTAAAAAGCACATTTTGGTTTATCGGACATTATAGCTCCTATAACAGATATAATAAAATGAGTGAACATTTGCACTCATTCACAAAATGAAAAAATAAATCACTATCAATTATCAAAAACCTTTAAAAAAACTTATTGAGTATAATGTCCTCTATCCTTAATAAGGTTTGTATTCAATCACAGAAAACAAATTAAGCAAATTTTACAAATTAAGTAACAATTGACACATCAACCGATACCTTAACCTGCTTAACAATTTGAAATGCCGGGATCATCCTTGTTATCCTCAGACCAATGATCAATAAATTGTCCATAAACACCCTTTTAAGGATGATTCGAAAAGCAGCTCAACGTTTTGCTAACTTATCATTATTTTCAGATACCTGAAAACCAACAGTGATATATCTGGTCAGACCATGAATGGCATTAGTCAACTAGTTCATCAAGACCTCCCAAGAATAATATATTCCCAAGTGCGGCTTTTTGGATCGAATTGGTATAAAACATAAAGGGAGGAAAACAAATGGAAAGAAGAGGTTTCAACAACGGACCAAGAGATATGCACAAAGCAAAATGTGCAGACTGCGGTCAGGAAACAGAAGTGCCTTTCGTACCGGACCCAAACAGACCGGTATATTGCAGGGAATGCTTCCAGAGCCACAGACCACCTAAGAAATACTAAGTGGATGTGAATAATAACTCTTAAATATCAAAGTGAAATGTGTGGTCAGATAGAATATTTCTATCATGATCGCACTATCTATTTTTGGATCGATTTTATTACCAGTAACTTATTGTTGCTGATCCAGGTCAACATATGCACCTAAAACAACCCGGAGATCACTACCTGTGTCCGGACATAACATCACAATCAGAAGCAAGAATGCCTTTTCCTGCTTCCATGAAGCTTATTCACCTTACGAACTTGCTTCAAGTACATCGATGGATTTTATCATGTCCAATTTCAGCCTGACGATCTCCCTGACAGATGTCATGCTCAGGCATTCCCTGCAACAGTAGAATGTATTCAATCCTATCATTCGCTTTTCAAGCTCTGTGTTGCAATTCCCACATAACAGTTTTTCTTCTATTACCATGATTTACCCCTGGTCTTTTTCCCCATATCACCATATTCTATTGGCATCTGTACTTACGTATTTACTAATTTATTTATTTATTTATTTATTTATTTATTTATTTATTTACTTACTTACTTACTTACCTACTACTCACTTACCCAGCAGGCCTCCAAGCATGAACCGATAAAGTTCAAGCTCTTCAACATTCAGATCGTTACCCACATGTCCCCTGATCACTGAATGCTGGTCATTATTTACCGAAACAGTCTTTCCCAGGATACTGTTATTTGTAATTTGAATATTATTCATCAGTTTCCTCTTTTTTACTCTGTTATGCTCTGTTCTTTTTACATTTGAGAATATACATTTGTAACATATATATTCTTCGTAATTAGTTTATAGAAAAGAACATAAAATATATAGACTATTTAATTTATCAGTATGATCATTTTGATAAGCTCAAATAGTCCGAAAATTAGGATTTGATCAAATAAAATGAGAATCTATTGATAATAAAACTCTGAAGTATTAATATCTCCCCCAATCTTCCAATTGAATCAGCATTAGAAATATTTAATAACTAAAAAAGAGCTTTTATTAATGAGAACAATGAGAGGATATATCAATAAATCAGAAATACGGATGTTTTTGATCTTTGGAGCCATACTTTTACCTATAGCATTCCTGTGTTTCCAGCAGGAACTTTCGTTAGGGATAATATCTTCTTATCCGCTTTTCATCATATTGGTACTCATGCTTCTTGGTGCTAATATTGAGCTCCCTGTCAGTAAGATCAGGACAAAGAAAACGCAGGACCTTCAAAGAGATGCAGCAATATTGGAAGAGGTCTATTCAGTGCCTCTTGTAAAAGATATCTCATCCAGCATGAAACTGGCATTTGATACGGTCATTACCCTCAACGTCGGAGGATTCATAATTCCTTTTGCTGTAATGCTGATCATGATAGTCTTCCAGCCTGACTTCGTAGGGCTTGAGATAATGCTGATCATGATAGTAGCTGCAACACTTCTCTCTGATTTTGTCAACGGCATTGGCATTGTGATGCCGGATTACATCGGACTCATAGCAGTGCCTGTAGCATTGATCTTTGCACCGGAAAATGCAGCTTCCGTTGTATTCGTATCAGGTATTGGCGGTATCCTCCTTGGAAATATCACAGGACTCCTGATGCTTGATAAAGAAAATAAAGGAAGTGCTTTCATCAACCTTGGCGGGGTTGGAAGCTTTAAAGCAGTATATGTAACAGCAATAGTTGCAGCATTAATATCCTGGTTCATGTGAAGAAGAATTCTGATGCATGTTCATCCTCTCCTGAAGTTTGCTGGCCGTAAGGTTTACGGTCCTGTACTTTGAAATACCCTTATCTGTGAACCTGAACGGCTGTGGGGAAGCATCCACGCGGGTAGCCCTCATCTTCTGAACAGCCATAACAGGGGTCAGGTTTGCTTCGACCTCATTTGCCTGCATCTTATCAAGGAAGATGATACCATCCCCAAGGAAATCATATGTGTCATATGACTTGGTCTCAATTCCGAACTCTTTTTCAGTTACAAGGAAAGACGTGATATTTTTTGATTTAAGCATCTTGTGCAATGTACGCCATTCCAGGGATTTCCTGAACTCAGCAGGATCAGTGAACATGTTCAGGGAATCGAAAACGATCCGGCGTGGCTTATATGCATCTATGATCTCAGCGATCTCTTCAAAAGACAACATGGACATACCGAACACTTCAAGGTATCCATCATCGATGTGCCTGCCAATATCCCAACCAAACCGCATGAAATGCTGGATCAATTGCTGTATCCTTTCTTCAAAGGAGAAAAAGAGGCATTTCTCATCATTCTTGATACCTTCGATCAAAAATTGCATGCAAAGGGTAGTTTTACCTGTTCCCGGAGGACCTGTTACAACAACTGTAAATCCTTCAGGAATACCGCCTTCAAGCATATCATCAAGCCCGACAACACCAGTATTGATCCTTTTGATAGCTTTCTCTATATTGTTCGTGTCGATCTTGGATTTGAACTTGCTGCTATCAAGGGACATCAGTGCCTTTTCAAGTACAAGGTTCTTGGCTCCAAGTTCCTTCTCATACCTTTCAAGTATCTTAACCGCGTCAGAACTTAATGTTGTGTGAACAGGGAACTTGTTTCGTGCCATAAATGTAGATTGAAGACTATATATTTAAGGCTTACTTCACTGTGTCCACAGATTCAAAATTTGTGTACATTATTTCTCTTCTTCAGGATAGCCATGCCCTTCAAGGAACTTGCCCCTGCCTTTCTCAGCAATGACATCGTCCTCCCAAATGACCTCACCTCTTGCTATCGTTATCATCGGGAAGATGGCATCCATACCTTCAAATGGTGTCCATCCGGCTTTACTGTGAAGCTTATCAGCTTTTACAGGAGTTGCATTGCGTGTGTCCACAATGACAAGATCTGCATCATAGCCTTCCGCAAAAACTCCCTTTGAGTGGCGTGTATCAAGACCAAATATACGTGCTGGATTCCTGCTTGTGACCTCTATCATCCTGCCTATCGGAAGAATGTTCTTCTTGACAGCCATTAGCATAAGCGGCATAAGTGTCTCGACTCCCGGAACACCAGATGGTGCATTCCTTATATCAAGATCCTTATCAAACTCTGTGTGTGGTGCATGATCTGAAGCAACAGCACTTACAGTACCATCATTGATCGCATTCATGAGGGCTTTCACATTCCTGCGGTCACGAAGTGGCGGATTCATCTTTCCGAATGTCCCCAGCCTGTCCCAGTCCCTCGTAGATAAGAACAGGTGATGTGGAGCGACTTCACAGGTTACGGTATGTTCACGGTTCTCTGCTGCAGCCACGTATTTTTCCTTGCGGATCTGCCCCAGCGCCTCAAGAGTGCTGATGTGGCAAAAGTGGGACCGTGTACCTTTATCTGCAATAAGTTCAAGCGCTTTCTCCACAGCAAACCCTTCACAGAGATTTGAGCGTATCCGCGAGTGTGATGAGGGGGAAAAGTCTTTCTTAAGCAGTTTTTCATTTTCCAAACGTATGCACTCATCTTCTGCATGGATGCAGGCTACGGCATCAAGTTCCTTAATGATATCCAAAGCCTGTGCAAAATCCTTATCGTTTATGTTCAGCCCGCCAGTGGATTCTGCCATGAAGATCTCACCAAATGAAGTGACTCCCAGCTCCCAGAGCAATGGAAGGGATTCAAGGTTCTGGGTAACCCCACCATTGATACCAAAATCTATCACTGATTTCCGCTTTGCCAGCTTAAGCTTTTCCTTGAAAGATGATTTGTTAACGGTAGGAGGTATGGTATTCGGGTGCTCTAGAACAGTAGTAATTCCACCTGCTGCTGCCGAGCATGAACCAGTGTGCCAGTCTTCTTTCTTGATCATACCCGGTTCCCTGAAATGCACATGTGCATCTATTCCGGCAGGTATGGTCAGTGCTCCCTTAGCATCGATCAGGAGGTCGGGGTCAGCTCCGTTGATATCCTTTGCAATACGTTCGATCTTTCCATTTTTGATCGATACTTCTCCTGGCTGCAAAAAGTTGTTGTAGAAGACCTTTGTGTTTTTAATTAGGATATCAGTCATAGATCAGAAGCCCCTTTTTGAAATTATGTATTATAATTCATGCTAAAGTCAACGTTGGGATTTACTTTTTTATGTGTTATAAAACTGTGCTTTAATGTTTTAGCATTCCCGACTTCTTTGTCCTACTTCAACATTGAATGAACCATCGATCCTGCATTGAAATATATATAATATATAGTTATATAGTGCATATTTAGTATTATATATTGAAATATAGAATATATCGAGAAAGAATATATACGTTTCACCTTATTTCATCCCTTGCAGGTCGATAATTAGAATTAAGATCTGAAACCAAAAAACACTTTAGTTCGATAAGGTGAAAAACCAAATGTCCAAGAAATCAATCTCATATATGATCACGCTCTTGCTGGTCACTTCACTTGCTCTTTTCGGAGCAGGTTGTGTTGGTAATGACGCTGCCAATTCCGGTAGCGATGAAGAAATGCAGTCAATTCAGATCAAGGGATCTGATACCGTTCTTCCACTTGCACAGGCGGAAGCTGAAGTTTTCATGATGGAGAACGCTGACAGCACCGTATCTATTATCGGAGGAGGATCCGGAGTAGGTATTGCAGCACTCATTGACGGTGAAGTAGACATCGCAATGGCATCAAGAGCAATGAAAGAATCAGAGATCGAGAATGCACAGGCAAATGGTGTCGATCCGCTCCAGCAAACAATTGCATGGGATGGTATCTCAGTTGTTGTAAATCCTGAGAACCCTGTATCCGATCTGACATACGAACAGCTCGAAGGGATCTATGTAGGAGATATCTCCAACTGGAATGAAGTTGGTGGCGAAGACCGTGAAATAGTAGTTCTCTCACGTGACAGCAGTTCCGGTACCTACGAGTACTTCAAGGACGAAGTGATGGAAGGCAACGAATACAGAGCTGATGCACTTATCAATCCATCAACCGGAGCGATCATCCAGACCGTTTCACAGAACCCGAACGCTATCGGATATGTCGGTGTTGCTTACCTTGATGAGACCGTAAAGGCACTTGCAGTAGATAATGGAAGCGGTGCTGAAGAACCAACATCCGAGAACATCCTTTCAGGTGTATACCCACTTGCAAGACCACTTTACTTCTACACTGACGGAGAGCCAACCGGACTTGCACTTGAGTTCATCGAGTTCATTTCAAGCGAGACAGGAGAAGAAACGATCTTTGAAGTAGGGTACTTCCCTGCTTAAACTTTTTTACGATCCTCTAAGGATCTGAGGGATGAATTATGATGCATAGAAAAAAGAAGGAAAAGGCAATTGAATCCACACTCTTAATAGTAAGTGGAGTTACAGTTGTAGCGCTGTTCCTTCTTTGTTTTTTCCTTTTCAGGGAAGGTTACCTTTTGTTCGGTGATTATTCCATAATCTCTTTCATAACCGGAAGTTCCTGGTATCCATCATCCTCACCGGCAAAGTTCGGATTGTTACCGTTATTGACAGGATCATTGATCGTTACAGCCGGTGCTATTATCCTCTCAGTGCCTCTTGGAATTGCTTCTGCGGTATATATATCAGAACTTGCAGACCCTAAACTGGCACAATTGATCAAACCATTTGTAGAGATCCTCGCAGGTATACCCTCTGTGGTTTATGGTTTCTTCGGACTCGTTATAGTCGTTCCATTGCTACAGGACCTGTTAGATCTTCCTACAGGACAGACAGCACTTGCAGGTTCTATCATGCTTGGAATGATGGCACTGCCTACAATTATATCAGTATCAGAGGATGCTATTAATTCAGTTCCCACTGCACTTAAGGAAGGTTCCCTTGCCCTTGGAAGTACCAAGTGGCAGACCATTTACAGAGTGGTATTACCGGCAGCATTGTCAGGAATATCCGCAGCCGTTATGCTTGGTATCGGAAGAGCGATCGGAGAGACCATGACCGTCATGATGGTAACAGGAAACACTGCAATCATACCCGGAATTCCCGAAGGTCTTTTTGATCCGGTAAGGACCATGACCGCCACCATTGCACTTGAAATGGGAGAAGTTCCACAGGGAAGTGACCATTTCCATGCACTGTTCGCAGTTGGTGCAGTACTTTTCCTAATAACGTTCATAATCAATCTTATCGCTGACAGTGTTAAGAAGAAATACAGACTTCAGGAGGTAGCATAATGTTCTTTGGAGCAAAGACATCCGAAAAGCTGGCATTTGCTACGCTGAAGCTCTCCATGGCACTTGTGCTCGCTTTCGTATCCATCATCGTGGTCTACATCACTGTGAACGGCTACAGCGTGCTCAGCCTTGATTTCATAACCCAGATGCCAATGAAAAGAATGACAGAAGGTGGCATTTATCCGGCGATCGTGGGAAGTCTCATGCTTATCGGACTTTCAATGGCCTTTGCGGTCCCGCTTGGAATACTCTCAGCAGTTTACCTGAATGAATATTCAACTCCGGGACGTACTTCCTGGGCCATTGAGATGGCGATCAACAATCTTGCAGGTACACCATCGGTAGTGTTCGGTCTTTTCGGACTGGCATTGTTCGTCAAATATTTCGGATTCGGAGCATCCCTCCTGTCAGCATCCCTGACACTTGCTTTGCTTATCCTGCCTGTTATAATCCGTGCAAGCAAAGAAGCACTGATGACAGTGCCACAGGAATACAGGGAAGCTTCCCTTGCATTAGGTATCACCAAATGGCAGACCACAAGAAAGGTCATCCTCCCTGCAGCAATTCCCGGCATGATGACCGGTATCATCCTGAGTATCGGCAGGGTTGCAGGTGAAACAGCACCTATATTGCTTACAGGAGCAGCATACTTCCTGCCCAGAATACCTGATTCGATCTTTTCCCAGTTCATGGCATTGCCATACCACCTTTTCGTGCTGGCGACCTCAGGTACAAGTATCTCACAGACACGACCGATCCAATACGGAACAGCACTGATACTGCTCTTGATAGTTGTTTTCATGAACAGCATTGCAGTAATAATAAGAAGACATTACCGGAACAAATTGAACAAGTAAAAGAGAATTCAAGGATGATCCTATGTCTAAAAATGAAATTAATACGAATATCAATATTAAAGACCTTAATCTCTGGTACGGTGAAAAACATGCACTTAAAGACATTTCACTTGACATACCGGAGAAAAGCGTTACTGCACTGATAGGCCCTTCCGGCTGTGGGAAATCAACATTCCTCAGATGCCTTAACCGTATGAACGACCTGGTTAAATCATGCAGGATCGAGGGTGAGGTACTTGTTGATGATGAGAACATCTACGAAAAGGATGTTGATGTCGTTGACCTGAGGAAAAAGGTTGGAATGGTCTTCCAGAAGCCAAATCCTTTCCCCATGTCGATCTATGATAACATTGCCTATGGTCCGAAGATCCATGGTTGTTCAAAATCTGAAACCAATGAAAGGGTACACAAGGCACTCGATGATGCTGCCCTTATGGGAGAGGTTCAGGAAAGACTTGGAGAGCAGGCATTCGCACTCAGTGGCGGACAGCAGCAGAGGTTGTGCATTGCAAGAACACTTGCAGTCAAGCCGGAAATAATCCTGTTCGACGAACCATGCAGTGCTCTTGACCCTATATCCACTTCCAAGATCGAGGACCTTATCCTTGAACTTAAAAAGGACTATACTATTGTGATCGTTACACACAATATGCAACAGGCAGCCCGTATTTCCGACTACACAGCTTTCTTCCTTCTCGGGGAACTGATAGAGTTCGGAAAGACAAAGAATATATTTGAGAATCCACAGGTAAAGAGTACTGAGGATTATATTACAGGAAGGTTCGGGTGATCTTATGGTGAGAGAAAGATACATTGAAAGGCTTGATTACTTAAAATCAGAGATAGAAGAAATGGGGAAGGTATCCGGAGAAATGCTGGCAAGTTCGATAAAGGCACTGGAAAACCTTGATGTTGAACTCGCCGAAAAGGTCATTGAGATGGATACAGCCGTCGATAATTACGAATATGACGTCGAAAAAGCTACGGCACACCTATTAGCTCTTCAGCAGCCAATGGCCGGTGATCTCCGTCTTATCACATCTTCTTACAAGATAGCAATAGACCTTGAGAGAATGAGCGATTTTGCGGTCAATATTGCAGAGCTCGTCAAGAAGATAGAAGGTGAACACACCATCCCATTGTCCGAAATAAGCACCATTGCATCCATAGCCCATAATATGCTCACCAATTCCATCAAAGCCTACGCGAATGCAGATGCAGAACTTGCAAAAGCAACCGCTGCAGAGGATGAAAAGGTGGACAAGCTGTTCTATTCCACATGGGAAAAGATGGTTAACATGATGATAGATGATGCAATCCTCATTCCAAATGCAGTGGACCTGATATTCGTCCTCAGGTATCTGGAACGTATTGCAGACCACGCATGTAATATCTGTGAAAGTGTCGTTTATATGGTCACTAACCAGAGACCAAACCTTAATTAAAAAGCGATGGGGTTCTTTGAACCTTATCAACATCATTTTTTCTTTTTTCTTTTTCAGATGTTTCTGATATTTGTTGGAATCTCATAGACCTACCAAGGTAGTATCTACCTATTTCAATGACATCCATTGTGTCGTAATCGAGAAGAACAACACCACAGATGATCAGGTCACCAAGGAATGCACAATCTGATCCTGCTATTGTTTCCAGATCTATGAAATCATCCTCTGTGCTTACAGAAGCTGCTATCCTGACCTGTATAGCCCTCAGGAACTCAGGTGAGTGAGACTTCTGATCCAGCGATCCGGCTAAAGTCTTCATAATTCGATTTCTGCTTTTACTGCTATAAAAAAGAGGTGTTGTTGAGACTAAGGTGAAAATCAGCTAATACTGAAATTAATTACCTCTTTGGCAGACTTGATCGCAGAGGGATCAAATCCTTTAACAATAAGCCAGATCGCCAGAACTATTTCGTTTGATATTATTGGAAAATAAAATAACATCGAAGTCGGAATGAGGCCAGTTATTTCTAATAAGTTTACCAGAATTAACAATATTGCTGCAATGAAACCCCATACTGATAGCCATCTGGGAATAAGTTTTGATTGATACAACAGATAATAAAAAAACAAAGCAGCTACAGCAAAAATATATGCATGCACTACATAAATTCCATCACGTATCTCTAGCAATAAAGTGCCATGGGACAAAAATAAAATCCCGGCAATGATCATAAGTCCGCCTTCAATGCCCCTACAATTATTGCCTTTTTTCGATTTTTATCCATTTTTTGTCCCCTGTTATTCTGAATTTGCGATTCAAACTTCATTTGTATCTGTTTTGGCAGACGAGGAAGCGATTGCAGATGGATCGAACCCTTTAACAATAAGCCATATCGAAAGCATGATCTCAGCCACAGCGATAGGAAGGGCAAAAATAAGCTCCAATCCCATTTCCGAAAGTCCGGTAAACATGCCAATATTAGCCATCACCGAACCGGTTAACAAAGCTATAGCAGCGATGAAACCCCAGGCCGATATAAATCGTGGAACGAGTCTTGATCTAAACAATACATAATAAAGGATCAAGGATCCTAAAACAAAAACGATATGATAGATCATCCCTTGTGTGCCGGCCCAATGATCTACTGACTGTATTGAACTGCCTATGTATTGAAAATATGAAGCATCCACTCCCCCTTTACTTAAGTAGTCCTGACTTAGATTGACCAGTAGCAACTTACTGATATAAGCAACACTTAAGAGCGCAGCCTCAAATAATCTGAAAACAACATACCCCAGAGCTAAGGCTTCATTGTATCTTTTTAAGACGGGGAACAAGAACAATGATAGGAGAACTACTGCAGGAACACCTGTAAACTCTAGCAGTACTCCAATTATCACAACTGTTTTGTTTGGATAAGCATTGTCCAGGTAATCCGGAGAATCCAGAATAGGTTTGTAAAGAGCTTCTCCAACAAAAAGCATAACAATTGCAAATATGAACAATACGCCCACGTTCGTTGCGGTCTTTCTGTAGGAGTTCATTTTTTCAATTCTTTCTTCCATCTACTCCACTACCACATTATAAGGTGAGAGAGATAACTATATAATATTTTTGGATGCGTTGAACTTTGCTGAAATATAGCAGATCCACCCTGGCAGCAATTAGCCTATGCAATTTTTCCACACCCCGATTACTTTTTTAGTATTGTATATCTCCTTTTGTACGCAAGTTATTGCAAATTTATAGTTCTTCTGAATAAACACTAATTCATACATTTAGATATATACAACCACAAAAATCAAAAAGATTAATAAGTTCGGAGGTCCCAAATAAATTACAAGTGACAACACAAGCATTTAATATTCCACTTCAACTGGATAAATAATTCAATGCTTAAATGCTCGTTGATGTACACTGAATTTACAACAAATACAGGTGGTTGATATGTCAGATAATGATTTTCCGGCACCGAATGAGGGGTTTGTGCTCACGCATACGGTGATAGTGAGTGATGTTAAAGCTTCGTGCGAATGGTACAAGAAAATGTTCGACGGTAAGGTGGTCATGGAGCCAAGTGCTGATGGTACCCCGTGCATCATCAAAGTGGCAAATAGTTGGATCATACTCAATTTTGGTGGCGGCGAGCCGACGGATGACAAACCCAACACTACCGTTGCTGTGAAACAAAACCATGATATCCTGAGTGCGTTCTTAAATGTACGAGTGGCTGATCTTCAAGGGTTTTATGAATCACGAAAAGAACGCGGTGCTGAGTTTATAACAGAGCCCAAAGATCACAGTGCTGAATTTCGTTGCTATATGGTAGACCCAGACGGCTACTTGATAGAAGTCGGTGAAGCGAAGCCTCGCGAATAATACTACACTCATATACCTATATAGCAGGTATAATAGTTGCAGAAGGCAAATGTGCATAAAGCAGCGGTATTGCCCGGAAGTACTGGAATGAATATGCCAAAGCTGTTCCTGAAGAATATAATTTCAAGGCAAAGGAATTAAGTCATCGCCTATATTGGAAAGAGGAAAGCTATTGAGTTCATGAAGCCTGTTTATGTGGGTGAAAGGGATGATTCTGATCTGTTGAGGAAGAAGATCATTGACATATCCTACACTGAATGGAAGAAGATGGGGTTCTCTAAGGGTACATTGCATTACATGAAGCAGAATGCCAAAACTGATAAGCCGTTTACTCTAAATACACATGTGAGGAGGAGGGTGAGCACTTCGGGAATTGTCAAGATCTGATCGGGAATTGGTAGTTAACTTCATTAAAAAGAATAAGGACTATTTTTCAAAAGAGAGTATGGAAAATGGGATCAAATGTTTCACTCCCTAAGAAAAGACAAAGCTAAAGAACTTGCTTTCAGGTAAAAAGCCTGATTCATAATGATGGAACATCTATTGAAGAATGTAAGATAAATAACAGAAGTTTGGGTTTAGTGATGGGTTAAGGGTTTAATATTTATTGACCTCTGTGACTTGGCGTTTAAAGATAATGCTGTTCCCACATATTGCAACAAGTTCCCAATTTGAAGATCCATGTCTATTTAGTTGTCTTTCAAAATTTGTCCCGTCTATTTCGTCGACAAGATATTCCCAGTGACTTTTTTCTTCATACGGCATATAACCACTCCCTAAAGTACTAATTAATATTGCAGCAGTATTACTTTAATCTAATCCCGCACGATTGTCAACTTTCCTTTTTATAATGTGCCCATAAATGCAGCTACATGAAACGACGCTCTCACTTATTCTCATCTAAACCCCAATTAAGAAATTCAACTCCCGTGGGTGCATTTGCAGGTTCCGATCCTTACGAAACCTACGCATCGACGTCATCCAGGTTGTAAAGGGCGTTTCAATCCCTAGCAGGGTTGATTTTTAGGACTTAATTAATCTTTGGTCTAACATGCTTTTTATAAAGATAATACTGTTTGGATTAAATACGTATGGGCAAATACTGCAACAAAGTATGATTATCAATGTTCTGTTTTTTTCAGCAAGTACAAAATAATTTTAGATTTGTTGGATTGTGTACCCAAAAATAGACATCGTGAAAATTTAGCGTACAAAAAATTGACGTTACCTGTATCTCCAACTTTCTATGCGAGGGGGAAGACCCGAACCACCAAAAAGCCAGCCCTTAATCTTCACCTATACAAAACACAATCAGCCCTGACATAAATAACAGAAACTCCCTTCACAGAAAGCTTATCCCTCACAAGCTCTTCAAGCTCCCCTATCCTGCTACCAGCAACCTCAGGATCATTGAACTCAAAGACAGTGACATCATCACAGAGAGCTTTTACAGCATCCGTAAGATCAGGAGTTGATTGCCCGCCTGTCATTGCTGCTGTCCTGTTGTCCAGTACCATTACCAGCACATCACGTTTGTTCTCGATAGCATTTATTAGGCCTACGATGCCGGAATGTGAAAGTCCGAAGTCGCCTATGACAGCAACGGACTTCTTATCGAAACCTATAGCTGTGGAAATAGCGGCGCCAAGTGCAAAGCCGACATCAACGGCTTCAAGGGGTGCAGGGGCACTGCGTATGGAGCAGCCCATGTCACCTGCTATCAGAATGTTCAGGTCGTGAAGCATTCTGTAGACCGGCATGAAAAGACAATCCTCGCACAAAGAACGGGAGCCTCTTCCCTTGATGGTCTCAATAAAAGTATATTCAGTGATCTTCTCTTTATCGAAGTTCTCGATCGCAAAACCGATCTGCTCTTTTTCAATGCGACCATAGGGGAGATGTCCGGTCATCTTTCCAAGCACGTTCCCACAGATACTGATGTGGGATTCGATGAAGGCTTCACTTTCTTCAACAACGAGAACCTTTTCATGGTCGGAAATGAAATCCCTTAATTTCCTGATGGGAGGGGGGGATACGACATTAAGTGAAAGATGTGAAACCTCAAGTTGTTTTTCGGATAATAGTTCATCTACAAGCAAAGAAGGATAGCCGGAAGAGATTATACCGGTCTTGCCTGCTTTAACGGATCGTGTCAGGGAAGTATTCTCTGCTTCATCCACAAGCAATGGCTGTACATTTATGTGAAAATGCTGGTGCTTGCCACGCATCGTCAGCTCCCAGATCGATCTGTCAAATGTGACTTCTGTCTTCCTGAAATTATCGGATCTTGTGACAGGACCTGTGGCTTTTTCCAGACGGTCGGTTATCCTGACTATAACAGGGGTCTTTGTACTTTCGGAAAGTTCGAAAGCCCTGGTAAGTGAACTGTATGCAGCATCCGGGTTCGACGGGTCGAACACAGCGACCTCTGCAACCTCGCCATACCATCGTGAATCCTGCTCGTTCTGGGATGCTCTGACCCCCGGATCATCTCCTGCTATGATCACTACCCCGGCACCGATGGTGTGAGTGACAGCTGTAACAAGGGGGTCGGAAAGGACGTTCATACCCACGTGCTTTGTGAGAACAAGAGCTCGTTTGCCTGAGATCGAAGCACCCAGTGCTGCCTCCAGGGCGACCTTCTCATTCGTCATCCAGAGCGTGGGAATGTCAGATCCGAGATTCTTCTCAAAATAGTTCATTACGGCAGTGACAGGGAATCCGGCAACTCCCGTGACCATTTCCACCTTGCTGTCGATCAATGCAAAATAGAGCGCTTCCAGCCCGGTAAGTTCTGAAGTTCCGATGTTCCTGTCAGTGCTGTTCATAACTTTGCTTCCAGGTCTACAGATTCGTCAGGTCGTGCGAACCACGCAAGTGATGCAAGAGCACCTATGACACCATTACCATCAAGCCAGACATCAACGCCATTCTTTTGTGCATGTTCCATGGCAATATCCTTAGTAAGCTCCCCGCTGCGACACATGGTGCTGTATTCCTCCATTTTAGAGGCTTCAAAGGATGATAGTACGACCATTCCGGTCTCATCGGACACACTGTATTTGAGAAGTGCAGCCTTCAGGTCTTCCAGAAGCTCTTCCTTTGCTTCCTTGCTGACACAACCGAATTCCAGCACAGTGGAAACACAGTTCTGCGTCTTTGCCGCTACCGGGAAAAGCTGTACAAGTGAATGAGAAAGATAGACGGATTCGTTGCAGTTAAGCGCCGTTGCAATGTTGTGTGTCATGGACCATGTGGCGCCCTCTTCCTTGGTGTCGGTATCATCGATACCAATAAGAACACGTTCACGTCTTGGAACTACAATAGTGCCTTTAGCAGCTTTCCCACCGCCGGATTCGGATACATCATAGCGTAATACTCCCTGTGCAAATGCCCTGCACTTAGTAGCACCAACGCCACCGCCACCAAGACCTGCATAGGTTATCGATACTTCATCACCTTCGACCACAACGGACTCGATCCCTGCAGCAGCCACAGATGGCTGAAGTGTAAGGTCACATACTCCGGTGTCCACAAGATAGCGGGTCATGTTCCCCACAGCACGTGCCTGCTGTATCAGGGGTGATCTTGCATAATGAAAACGTGACCATGCAGCCCCACTATAGCAATTGGTATGCTCAATTATCTCTGCGTTCTTGTTCTCTTCATCGCAGACTGCATATATGCCCCTGTAAGGTATGGTATAGGGATCTGTAAGTTCTACTTCTTTCATCTGAATGGATAATTACAGGCAATGGTTTAAAAGTTTTGTTAAATGGATGCTTTGATCAAAAAATCAATATGAACGACAATTACGACCTTGACTGGATATTCGTCTTTTTGGCTGAAAGTTATATCGTAACTTTCCGAGATATGTTAATGACTATCAAGATACTACCAGAACGGATTTATACAGACACATCTACTAAAGTTTATGAGAAAACTAGTAACTTTTTTGGCAGTCGCATTATGCATCGTTTCATCACTTTTTATGGGTTGTGTTGATAGTTCAACTGTAAACGCAGAGACGACGATAAATGTAGAGAATACAATAAATGCAGGATCCGTTGAGGATTATGAAATTGCAACTGCAAACAATGCTTTCGCATTTGACCTGTATTCAATGGTTAAAAATGAAGATCAAAATGTCATTTTTGCACCATACAGCATATTCACCGCAATGGCTGTTTGTTATGACGGGGCTGAAGGTCCCACAAAAAAGCAGATGTCAAATGTATTTAATTATCCTCTCAACAAACTTGTCCTTGAAGAGAGCTCACAAGTGATGATCGGTACGATTAATTCTTACAATGATGCGTATGATCTGGAGACAACAAATGCACTATGGGTACTTGAAGACTATCCATTAAATGAACAGTATGTTTCTAATGTGGAAAATTACTATGGAGGAATGGTGACACCCGTTGACTTTGCAAATGAACCTGAAGAATCCACAGACACCATAAACAACTGGGTTGAAGAAAAAACAAATGAGAAAATAAAGGAACTTATTCCTAAAGGTGAAATTGGCCCGGAAACACGTCTGGTGATAACAAATACAGTTTATTTCAATGGAAAATGGGTAAACGAATTTGATGCGGATATGACAAGAACAAGGCCATTCACTCTTTCAAACGGTGATGAAAAAAGTGTAAAAACAATGTACAATGTAGGGAAGTTCAACTATGGGGAGGATGAAAAAGCAAAGATACTGGAATTGCCATACAAAGGTGATAACCTGTGCATGTACATGGTCCTCCCGGAAGAGAACAATATTGCAGAGTTTGAAAATGATCTTACCCTTATGTATTATAGTGAACTAAAAAAGAACATGAACTCGGCGGATTCCGTGGAAGTATCAATCCCGAAGTTCACATATAATACAGAAGCTGAACTAAAGTCTCCATTAATAGAAATGGGAGTAGTTGATGCTTTTTTCCATGAGACCGCTAATTTCTCAGGGATCACATCAAACGGAAACCTGGCAATATCCGAGATATATCATCAGGCATTTGTAGATGTGCATGAAAAAGGGACAGAAGCTGCAGCAGCAACAGGTGCAGTGATGGAAGATGAGGGAATGGAAAACACATTGGAATTCAAAGCTAACCATCCGTTTTTATTTTTCATCGAAGATAAGAGGACAGGTTGCATACTTTTCATGGGCAAAGTTGAAAGTCCTGAATATGAGGAAATGTCATAATGGCATTTTCTCCAATATTTCCCCCTCCTTCATCTTCCGTTCATGATATCGCTCTTTCACTCCTTGCCCGGTAATTCGTATTGTTGATAGAAAAAGAAGGTATTTGACAACAATGGAACAAAAACTCCTGGCGGATAAAAGAACTGAATATATTGATAGAGCAAAAGATACCATCAAAAACCCGTCTTATTCCATATTCGCCATCCTTGGACTTACATTCATACTTGCATTAATAGGAGTACTTTTCGATCTATTCTCTATGTTCATAATACTGCTTGGACCAATTATCACATTGGCTTGCTATGCTTACTACACTGGAAACAAGTTGTCTTCTGCAATACTGGGACTATTGGTAATTCCACTTATGTTCTTTTATGCCGGACCCATCGGTGCAATTGTTGATTTCCAATTCGCACGACTTGACAGGTATTTTGAGTAGACGTACATATTTGATATTATTAATGATTTCTGGAAGTATTCGCTCGCCCATTCCCTAATTGGATTCCTGATCGCATTCCGAAAAACACCATATCTGTTGCTTGCATTGCTTATCTTTGTGCTACAACTTATGGAACTTCTCAGTCATGTCGATTGAGAACAGTACAGCAGCTCCCAAAATATTTGATGAAATATCAGTTGACAAAATATCAACTGATGAAACCTTCTTCTTTCAGACTGACATATCTTCCATCCCCGATTATCACATGATCCAGAACATTGATCCCGAGGATCTTGCCACCCTCAACAAGCTTTTCAGTGACAGCTATGTCCTCCCTGCTTGGTGACGGATCACCTGAAGGGTGATTATGTGTCAGTATGACAGATGCCGAGGACTCCATCAGTGCTGACTTGAACACTTCACGCGGATGGACGATGTTCGCATTCAGGCTACCTACGGACACGACCTCTTCACGCAGGATCTGGTTCTTGGTATCAAGATAGAGGGCAGTGAGCATTTCCTTTTTGAGCTCCCTGTGTTTTGGATAAAGGAGTGAATATACATCACCTGCAGATCGTATCTTCCTTTTAGGATCATCCATATAGACCTCCAGCTTTCTTGCAAGTTCAAAAACGGCAGCTATCTGCGTGGCTTTTGCAGGCCCGATACCACGCATCTTTGTCAGCTGGCTGATATTTGCCTGGCTGAGCTGTTTCAGGTTGTATTCAGAAAGTATACGCGCACACATGTTCAGGACATTCTCATCCTTTGAGCCTGTGCGAAGGATAATTGACAGTAGTTCTGCATTGGACAATGAACCGGAACCGTATTTTAGCAGTCTTTCCCTGGGGCGTTCCTCTTCAGGCATATCATGTATCCGAATTTTGTGATCAGGCATGAGGAGCTATAATATAGTTGATTAATATAAAGCAGCCGAAATTTAAGTTGTTGGATTATATTTTTATGAGGAACTATATCACCGACGTAATCTTGTTGAAATGATATTTTCAGTCCTGAAAAGAAAGTATGGAGAAAGTTTCTGTGCAAGAAAGTATAGAAATCAAGTGAAAGAAGTAAAGTTTAAGACATTGATACGCAATCTTGACAGGTAGTTAAGATTGTATGATTGGTATGGTTGAGGATTTCTACAAAGACACTTTTAGTAGTAATTTATAAATAATGATAACTATATTTTTTTACAGCTTTTAATTGGTGGTAGATATGAGCTTAAACTATATAAATTTAAAAAAATGTAGGGTATTGATAATTCTTATTCTTTCGATAACGCTTTTTACTTCGATGATATTTGTTGCCTCGGCAGCTACAACTTATGAGTTTCAGGATCCTGAGGGGAAATATACTTTCAAGCTCACTTTTCCTGATGAAGACATAGTAGGATTCGACCCAGTGTGTCATGTTGAAGGATGGGGTGATTATATCAAATTATCCGTTGATATGACCGGGGAAAATAAGCAGACCGGAGTTGATACTAAAATTGAAGTTGAAGGAGTAGACGCTAAAGAATGGATGGTCATCAAACGAAGCTATCCCATAAAAAGATATTATAATTCAAGTGACGAATTCATGTTGCCCTATAGTTCAGGTTGTGATCAGCTTCAATATTGTGGCGTACATGCTCTTTATGCCGTGAAAGTATCGAGTAAAGCACCCAAAGGCTCTGCAACTCTTCGTTTTACTTTAGTAGCTACAGACGATGAAACAGATGACTTCTTTATTGTTCCTGCATATCAAGAGATCGAATGTGGTGAAACGATTGATTTCACTCTGAAAAAAGAAAGGAATGGTATCTATTCAGATGTAGATGACAATGAAGTCGAATGGATTGTTGGACAATCCAGATCACTTAGTGATTTTAGAAGCGTAACTATAGGAACAATAGATAATGCAGGTATTTTAAAATCCAATGCTGGTGTTTTCACTTCCGAGGAGATCGGTACCTGTACTGTTTTCGCCAAAATAGATGGAGAGAGGAAAGCCCAGTCCGAAGTAGTCGTAAAATGTCCTTCTGACAAAGAAGCAGATCTTCAGGAAGTTATCCGCCTCTACCAACTTCGCATTCCTGAAGGCCCATACCACAGGGACCTTAAAGCAGGAAAAGTATGGTCAAGTTTCATTGGTATGAAACCGGGCACCGCCACAAACCTTTATGCTAACTTAAATGATGAATACGGAGAATTTACCTGTGGATCATATCAAGATAAAGTATTGAGATTTCTGAGTAAAATGCAGTCAACTCCCGGAGAATGCCATCTTTTGAACGGATATGATTTCGGGCCCATAGAAGGCTCATACAGCGCACACCATGCAACCGTTGTATATCCCAAAGGAACTGACTGGAAGAAGACCGGGATAGTCTTTGATCCATGGCCTCAACAGAAACCGGAGGTAATGCCCATCGCCGACTGGGAAAAGACCTTCTCACCGATCGCAGGCGACACTTCTCCCGGATCCAGACATAAATATAATACTACCAAAGACCCAAATGATTACCAATATGCTGCATGGACCGCAGCCGGTGACCTGGCTCAGGGAACAGGTGACCTGATTGGGGATATGGGTGCATTAGTGGGCTTTGGCCAATGTCCGGTAAACATTTTGATCACTGACAGTAATGGTCGTCAGCTGGGTGCTATTGATGATAGCAACATGGTTTTTGAGATCCCGGATGCTTTCATTACGAGGATGGCTGATGGAGAAGGGGGATATTCATGGTATTTCATTCTCCAAAATACAGACGAATATGATGTTGATATTACAGCATTTGATGATGGTGAGTTTGAGTTCTTCGTCATGAACACCAATACAGAACAACTGCAAAACTATGGGGAGCGAGTCATAAAGAATGGTGAGGTCGCAGAGGTTGAACTGAGCTCACAGGATCCGACAACACCTATGACGCTACCTGATGGCTCTGAAGTTATTCCGACCCTGGAAGAACCTGTAATTCCAGAGAGCACTTTGCCGACCGAAGAGAAAGGACTTCCGGGTTTTGAACTCTGGATGACTGCCTTTGTGATTTTCGTGGTTATGCTGTTCAGAAGGTCATAAGTTCAGAAGTTTGAATGTAGTAAGTGGCATTTTCTATTTCCAGGCCACTAACCTTCTTTTCTTTTTTACTCTTTTTTGATATGATTTTGGAATTTTATCTTTTTCATTTAACAACGAGTAGGGTCATTGCTATCGCTGCCATTGTCATCAACCGCATGCTTTCGTAACCTGCATTTTCTGAAGCTCTTTCTATAAGACTAAGAGTGCTGTTGATCGTGGGAGAAATAACTTCAACGAAGTAGATATTGTACACCAATACACAATCCAACGTCCTTATATAGTGAGCTGAAAATACAGAAAGACCATGAAAGTCATCTCAGTAATAGGCTACAAAAACACAGGAAAGACTACCCTTGTTACAAGGCTGGTGCAGGAACTTTCAAAGCATGGACGTGTGGGAACGGCCAAGATGATGACTGATCATCGGCTGGATAACCCGAAAGCTGATACAGGCAAACATTTCGATGCCGGAGCTGACATGGTCACAGCTATCACCAACATTGAGCTTGTTTCCATCCAGCGTGACCCTTCTGTTGAGAAAGCTATCGATGCTCTTGCAGATGCAGGCATGGACTTTGCTGTGGTCGAGGGTGCAAAGGAAAGCCATATTGCGAAAATAGTACTGGGAGATATGGATGAGGATGTTCAGAATGTGGTTGCAAGACTTCCTGCAAGGTCTGACTGGGACCTTGGAGAGCTTGTTGACATCATCAGGGAACAGCCTGACCATGTGACACTTGAACTGCTTCTCAAGCAGATCAAAGAGACACCTGGAATAGAGAAGGTAGGCGGTATTGGAAGCTTTACCGGAATAGTCCGTGTGGATAATGAAGACTTCCGGACCAGCCAGCTCGAGTTCGAGAGTTATAAAACGGCTGCTGATGCAAGTATTCAGAAGATCCGCGAAGAGATCATGCAGCAGGAAGGCATCATCGATGTGCTGATCCATCACAAGGTCGGCACCATAATGCCTCTGGAGGATATTGTGTACATCGTCGTGGCAGCTGGCCACAGGCAGCAGCTTTTCCCGGCCCTTGCCGAAACACTTGAGAGAGTTAAATCAGAAGTACCGATCTGGAAGAAAGAGATCACCGTTGACGGTAACTTCTGGGTTCATGATCATGCCTGAATTGTCCTTCAGTTCAGTGCATTTAACTATTTTCGCCTTTCAATCGTTTTTTGATCTTTTAATTTCGTCTTTTCATCGATCAGTTCTATTCTGACTGCTTTACCAGATGAAGTACTGTATATCTATGAACTTCATTGTAGTAATGTGTCCAATGACTTCTTTAATATACTTATATCAGACGAAACATTAAAGTATGGCCCATGTTAACGTTTGTCATGATTTATACGTTTTTGAAAAATATGTGGTGATAATTATGTTAGGAATAGATGACCCCCAGATCTGGATCGCTTACGTACTTTGCATTGTAAGCGCTCTTGGTTGTATGGTTTATGGTCTTTTGAAATGGAATGAAGAAGAGCAGGAGGACTTTTAATGGCAGTTAGCACACCCCTGCTTGGAGTTATTGTACTTATCTATCTAATGATAATCTTCTATCTGGGATTATTAGGATACAAGAAAACAAAGAAGATCGATGACTACATGGTAGCCGGGCGAACGATCCACCCTTATATTCTTGCACTTTCCTATGGTGCGACATTTATCAGTACATCTGCGATCGTCGGGTTTGGCGGTGCTGCAGGTGCCCTTGGCATGGGTCTTCTCTGGCTTGCAGTGATGAATATCGTTGTCGGTATCTTCATCGCTTTTGTCATATTTGGGAAACGAACAAGAAGCATTGGTGCCCGTCTCAATGCTGTCACATTCCCTGAATTGCTTGGAAAACGTTTCCAGTCCCGGTTCATCCAGGGTTTCTCCGGAGCCCTCATCGGCGTATTCATGCCTCTTTATGCAGGAATTGTCCTGATCGGTGGAGCACGTTTTGTTGAAACTACTCTTGGTGTTAACTATGATATTGCAGTTCTTATACTTACGATAATAGTAGCAGCTTACGTCATTACAGGCGGGCTTATTGCTGTTATGTATACCGATGCATTGCAGGGTGCTTTCATGTTCATTGGTATGATAATCCTGCTTGCACTTACTTACATCAAACTTGGAGGCGTCACTGCAGCACACGAAGCACTCACAGATATGTCAACCCTTGTTCCTGAATCCCTTGTTGCGGGAGGACACCTCGGATGGACCGCGATGCCGGCTTTTGGTACGCCAATCTGGTGGACGCTTGTGTCAACTCTCGTTCTTGGAGTTGGTATCGGTGTGCTTGCACAGCCTCAGCTTGCTGTCAGGTTCATGACCGTTGAGAACGACAAGGCATTGAATCGTGCTGTCTTCGTAGGCGGACCATTCATCCTGATGATGACCGGTGTGGCTTTTACTGTAGGAGCTCTCTCAAATGTCTATTTCCAGAAGACAGAGGGACTTATTGCAATAGCAGCAGCAAAAGGAAATACTGACCTTATTATGCCGGAATATATCAATGGTGCCATGCCGGAATTGTTCGTTGTTCTCTTCATGCTGACACTGCTTGCAGCTGCAATGTCAACTCTGAGCTCACAGTTCCACACAATGGGAACGGCTATCGGACATGACCTCTACCGCGAGTTCATCAAGAAAGGTGAGGTCGGAAACACAGTGAACATAACAAGACTTGGTATTGCAGTAACTATTCTTGCAAGTGTTATCCTTGCCTACATACTTCCAATAAGTATCATTGCAAGGGCAACAGCTATCTTCTTTGGATTGTGTGCAGCAGCATTCCTTCCAATGTACATCGGTGCATTGTTCTGGAAGAGAATGACAAAAGAAGGTGCTATCGCAAGTATGATGGTAGGTACTGTAAGCAGCCTGTTCTGGCTTACATTCGTCCATGCAAAAGAAGCAGCACCTCTGGGTATCTCTAAAGCGATCTTCGGAGTGGATACGTTACTTACAGGAACATGGACAGTTGTTGACCCCATCCTTGTAGCAACCCCTCTTGCAATGATCGTCGCAATAGTTGTCAGCTTTGCCACAAAACCTCCATCTGAGGAACATTTAGAACTTTGCTACAGGAAATAAAGGCAAACAGATAGTAATTCATGTGGACATTCCTGTCCACATCTTTTTTTTATTTATGGTAATAACTTGAACTTGCCTGCAAAAAGCATCTTGATCGCAGGAATAAGAAATCAACTAATTTCAAAGCATTAGCTGGAATCCTTTGTTAATTCCGAAAAACAGATATTCAAAGATCAGATGTTAAAACGATCTCAGAAAGATGATATGAAAGGCAAAAGTCTATGACGGAAGTTTAGAGGGGATGGATTTATGTTTTATAACAAGTATTCGACTTTTGCCTAATTTAAGTTCGTTTGCATCGAATATAAATGTATTGATTTGATTATTTTATGATAGCATCGAAAACCAAAAATAAGGTCTATTACAAAGTATTGACTATGAAAATAGGTGTTGTTATCCATGGACCTGAAGTGATCGATTCCGGTCATGCAAAGTATATACTGGAGATGCTCTCAGGAATAGGAGAGGTCACTGCGAAGCTTGGTGGCACAATGGGAAAGATCGCAGTCATGGATGCACACATGGAAGACCGTATAGATATTAAGGAAAGTCTCAAACCCAGTAATGCCATTGATAATCTTCTTAAGGTCAATGATGCTGTATTCCTGCTCAACCATGGAAAAACACCAGAGAACGGAATTGAATTTGGCAGCATTGTAATGTCCAGGCTTTCTGACAGGAACCTCAAACCTATCATCCAGATAGAAAGCCCGGGATGTGAAGATGGTAGCGTGATCTACTGGAACGATAAAGATTATGATCTCGCAATAAAAATGGGAGATCTGCTTGCAATGCCAGTAGCTGAAGGCCAGGATCACGGGGATGTTCACATCTCGACTGTAGGCTCAAAGATCATGAGAAAGATAAGAGGGGTTCGTGACGGTGAGCTTATTATGATAGAAGGGTTTGTCATTGGTAAAGCTATGTCCGAGGATGTTTTCATTGTAGTTGAAAACGGTTTTGTAACGGGATTAGAGGGCGGTATAATAAAAGAGCATGGGCTTGAGAAACTGCACATGTATGAATCCATGGAACCTCTTGATATCAGGACAGCATGGGTTAAGACTGGCGCAATCAGGCGAAGTTTTCCTGAAGTTGGAATCGATCAAAAAAAATGCCATACCCTGATCCATGAAAGCAAATCTTCCTTTATGGCCACTTTAATAGATCACATGGCAGAGCGATCTATCGAGCTTGCCGACGGATGTAAGTGTGCCATCACTGTAGGTGATGATACGACCGCAATAGCAGGTGATATTCTCCACAGATTGCATGTTCCTGTCATTGGTATTACTGACGGAGATCCCGATGGTTTTTCACACACTGCACATTTTTATCCTGGATCAATTGTCATGCAACTTGAACCGGGATGGGATGATGTTATCGGAAAACTGATACAAAACAAACTTTTCGATGCCAATGATCGTACAGAATTTGATAGCTTTGAGGATCTGTATGAAAGTATCCTGGAAATAGTCGGTGAAAGACTGGTATTCTTGACCAATTACTAACTTTCAATCTCTTGATATGAGAATCTCCCTACAGGTGACTGGATCTAGTGACTGGAATTTTTTTAGGCTTTATTTTAAATAATACATGAATTAAATAATTATATTATGAATTGTAGATAATATTTTAGAGTTGCCTATTTCGTCACACACAGTTTAAATATAATAATGACTTATCTTTAATTGGGGTAGAAAATACTCTACAGTATTAATCTACAGTAGTGGTACGGTGGTAAACATGATAAGCTTTGGTGGAAAGCAATTGGGTGAATCCAACGAGGAAATCGTTGAATCTCTTAAGAGTCTTGGAATGACACGAAATCTTGCTACGACTATTGCATATCTATCAAATGTGAAGGAAGCCTCTTCGCAGGAAATAGAAATGAGCACCGGTCTTCGTCAACCCGAAGTCAGTGTTGCAATGAGAGAAATGAGAGAGAACTCATGGATATCAGTCCATAATGAAAAAGTGACCGGCAAAGGAAGGCCTACAAAGATCTATTCTTTAAAAACGCCTTTTGGAAAGATCATTAAACATTATGAACAAAGGATCCGTGAGGAAAACGAAGCAAGAATGCGCATAATAAACAAACTGAAAACTCTTGCCAAATAAAGAACACCCGGATTAGATTCATCCGGGTTTTTTTTGTCAGGCGTAGCTGTTTGTTATAAAAAAAAGCTTCAAAGTAGCTTGCTTTTTTGATCTATATGCCACATTACTATATTGTATTAATATATATACACATATATATGTGTGCATATATTGTATTAATATGCCTTGTGTCAATATATCGTGCAGCTATATCACAAAACTACAATATATCGTAAAATTACATCGCAGTAAATGCCATACAGAATTATATTACTGCGCTGTACCATATAATACGATTATATCAGCCACCTGATATCGCCCTGAGAATACTTATTGTTCCGGAATCGACTGTTCCATCAATGGGAACAGCCTGACCGTCGTTTAATAATATTACTAGCTCCTGATTTATGTCCAGGATTTTTAACAGATCTTCATAGGTTGCTCCATCGGGAACATCTATGATCTGTCCTTCCGGACTTTCAGGGAAGATCTTTACTTCTACTTGCGGACTCAATCTAGTATTTCACCGCCCTCTCCTTTGAGATCCTCGAGGTTTTCGTGTATTAATTTGTCTTCCAGAATTTCAACCTTCTTTTCACCTTTACGTTCTGACTCGCGTTTGTGATACTTTGACATACATTTCACCTCACTAATAAAATGGTCTCGTATAGTTATTAATCCTTTCGAGAACCGCTATATAAACCTTTAAAGCAAAAACCGAACAGGCAATCTTTATGTTACATAAACCGTAATTTAAATGCATGTTCAATTCACTGATATTTGATGCTGATGGAGTGCTCATGGATTCCATGACATGTCATGCTGACGCCTGGGTACGCACATTCTCTGAAGTTGGTATTGACATCGTCCGGCAGGATATCTATGATATTGAAGGTTCTAACCATGCAGGTGTCATCAGGCTCATATTCAAAAAAGCCGGTCGTGAAGCAGATCCTGAAATTATTGAAAAGCTTCGGGTTCGAAAACGTGAACTGTTCCTAAAAAAGAAGAAAATTGCTCCTTTTGACGGCATGTACGATCTACTGAAGAACCTTAAAGAACATTTCCATCTTGCCGTGGTTTCCGGTTCCGATCGCCCGATCGTGGACAGTATGGTAAATGAATTTTATCCGGAGATCTTCGAGGTGATAATCTCAGGTGCTGATGTTATCAATGGAAAACCGGACCCTGAACCTTACCTGAAGGCTATGAAAATACTTAAAGTCGAAAAAGAGAACTGTCTTGTTATTGAGAATGCACCACTTGGCGTAGATTCTGCAAAGAATGCCGGAATTTACTGTGTGGCAGTTTCAACCTATGTTGATGCTGAAAAACTTAACAGAGCAGACCAGATATTCCAGGATCACAGCCAATTGCTGAAATTTCTGGCAGATCTGGAACCGCTCAGGTAAATATTATTTATACCATCTCTTCAAACAAGCCTTACAGTCTCAAGGTTTGTAAGTGCTCTTGTTTCGAGGCGATACTTCTTGTGCAATGAACTTGCAAGGTCGATACAGGAACGTTCATCACCGTGCTCAGTGAAGACACGCTCTGGCTGTGGTTTCATCTTCTTAAAGAACTCCATTAGCTGTTTTCTGTCAGAGTGTCCTGAGAAACCATCGACTACCTGCACATCCATATTCATCTGGACGACCTCAGCTCCGTTCTTGGATGAGAGCGGGATCTCCTTCCAGCCTTTCTGAATGCGTCTTCCAAGTGTACCATCTGCCTGATAACCGACGAAAACAAGAGTGTTGTTGGGATCAGGTGCAAATGCCTTGAAATATTCCATAACAGGACCTGCATTCATCATACCGGAGGTTGAGAGGATCACACATGGATGTGGATCATTAATGATCTTCTTTCGCAGGTCATGGGAATCTACAGGCTTGAAGCATTCTGCAAGGAATGGATTCTGGCCTTTCTGGAAAATGAGCTTTCTGAGATTGTTGTTCAGGTATTCCGGATAGGTCGCATGTATGGCTGTAGCTTCCCATATCATACCATCAAGATAGACAGGAATGTCGTCAATGATACCCTTCCTGATAGCATCTTCTAGAACTATCATGACTTCCTGACTTCTTCCCACAGCGAACGCAGGGATCAGTACAATACCATTGTTGGCAATTGTCCTTTTGACGATCTGCTGAAGGTTCTTCTCAGCTTCTTTAAGGGGTGGCTGTGTTGCCGAGGATGCACCATAGGTCGATTCGGTTATGACGGTCTCAACACGCGGGAACTTGTTGACAGCAGGGTCAAAGAGCCTTGTAGGGCCGTACTTGTAGTCACCGGTGATAACAACATTGTGAAGACCATCACCAATATGGAAATGTGATATTGCTGAACCGATGATATGACCTGCATTGTGGAATGTGAGCTTGATATCAGGTGCAATGTCGGTAACCTCTTCAAAATCAAGTGCAATGGTGTGTTTAAGTCCGTCACGCACATTTGAAGACTCGTAAGGTATCCTTTTACCATCCTTTGCAGCCACATCGATATAATCCAGCTGTAAGAGCACCATCATGTCCCTTGTAGGTGATGTGCAGTAAATAGGACCTTCATAGCCATATTTGTAAAGGAGAGGAACAAGTCCCTGATGGTCAAGGTGAGCATGTGTCAGTACGACAGCATCGATCTGGTTAAGTGGCTGTACCTCAGGTAAATAGAGATAAGGAGTCATATTATCGTCGGAACCGACGTTAACACCACAATCGATCATGACCTTTGACTCAGGAGTTGATAAAAGGAAGCAACTTCTTCCTACTTCTTTACAACCTCCCAATGATGTAACCCTTACCCACTTGTCCTTTGAGGTACATTCCCTGTGAATATTGCGCCCAACGCTCTTAAGGATCTCTTTACGATCCTTGTGGTTAGTTCGCATAAATTCCCTGATGTTATTAACAGTTCGGGATTTGATAGGCGGTGTGCGGACAACCTTTGGTGTCCAGCCGATCTTCTTTGTGATCTCACGGAGTGTCTCTCCGTGCTTACCGATCACAAGTCCTGGCTTTTCAGCTTCTATGACCACTTCTCCCACATCAGGATCGAAGTGAAAATTAGTTAGAATGGAATCCTTTGGAACAGTATCTTTTATTTTTTCGATAGCATCCTCTGGAGAAACTAGGACCTTAGGGTCCGGACGAACGACTATCCTTGTTCGAAGAGTTTTTGCAAGGTTTCTTACGATATGACCATTGTCTGCAAAATTTTTAGGATCTTCAGTATAAACAACAAGTTGTGGCCCCTCAAACTCAACACTGGTGATGGTAGTTCCATCAGGGACCTTTTCTTCTATTTTCTTTTTTAGGTCAGATAGTACATCTTCTATTGCCATTAAATAGCCTTCCTATTTCAAAAAAGTCAAAAAATATTAAAATTTAAAAAAGATATATTAAAATTAGATCAAACCCGTAAGAACGGATCTGATCTGCATAAAATCAATATAAAGCTTTACGTTTTTCCTTAACCTCTTCCTGATCAAGTCTTTCATACTTGTCCTTTGTGATCACAACGACGTCAATACCTTCTCCGGAAGCGGAATCTCTCTTCATTGCATTGTGAAGAGCACGTATTGCAAGGTCAACACCTTCTTCTACGCTCATATCCTCTTTGTAACGGTCTTCAAGAACACCATATGCCATTGGAGAACCTGAGCCTGTTGACACTGCTTTGGTCTCTTCGATCTTACCACCAAGTGCATCCAGTGAATAGACTGCGGGTCCGTTCTTGTCAAATCCGCCAATAAGCAACTGGACCATAAGTGGATAATATCTCTGTCCGCTCAATAAATTAGAGAGAAGTGTTGCAATACCTTTAATTGTAACGGATTCCTGCCTGCGCATCTTGAAAAGCTTGGATTCTACACTAATGACACGTACGATCTGCTGTGCATCGCCTACAGAGCCTGCAGTAGTCATTCCCACAAGGTCATCGATCTGGTAGATCTTCTTTGCAGTCTTGCTGGCGATAAAATTCCCCATGGTTGCTCTTTGTTCAGTAGCAAGGACTACTCCATCAGAGCACACTATACCTACAGTAGTTGTGCCTTTTAAATGCTTATCATTATCCATTAATTATACCTCATAGTAAAAAACGAGAAAATCAATAGGTAAAAATGTGTTTTGCTTCCCGCAATACAACATCTCTTTAGTGATTTTAATATATAAATTTATCCATTGTCATTTTTCGAATAACAACATAGGGGTCAATAAATTCCGACCTCATCCGCAAGATCCTGAACTCTGGCAATGGCATCTTCACTCATACCTCTGTCCTTCATACGCTGAAGGCATCTTGAAATGGTTACAGTTTCTTCCCCCATTACAAGATTATCAGCATGAGAAACGATTTTCTCCTCGATGCTCACAGGAAGATAATCAACCTCAGGAAGACCCAGACGTGAAGCTTCCTGACAGGTTATACCTGCACCGATGTGGTTCCTTATAATACGTATAAGACGGCGATCCAGATCAAGATCTTCTGCGATCGATACTCCCTCCAGAGCGTGTCTTATTCCATGAGTGCGACATCTTCCAATATCATGAAGAAGGGCACCTACTTCCACGACCTCAAGATCAACATCCTTACCTGATCCCCTGTATGCAACAGCAATTTCCACTGCCTTTTTTGAAACGACCTGACAATGGCGAATAACATTCGCTGCACAACCTGCTTCCTCAAGAAGTTTCAGGGCATCAGAAGGTGAGATCATGGATTGCTGTTTTTTATCTCATCAAGACGTTTGGTAAGCTTTTCGACCATAGGTGAGTTATCTTCGAACATCAGGTCCTCACCACATGCAGGGCAAAGGAACTCACATTCACTGGCATCGTTGAACTGGAACCTTACACATCCCTCAGGACATGTGTAGAATACATTGTCTTCTTCAGAATCAAGACGTAACTGAAGGTTCTTGAACAGTTTCTTTTTTTCCTTTGCAAGATGGGACTCAATGTCACTAAGATCGAGCTGCCACAGGTAAGTAAGCCAACCACTGCTGGAATCACGTTCCCTTCTGCAAATTGCAAGCTTGTTCTCATTCATGATGAAAAGTGTTCTCCTGACAATGTTAAGCATAACACCGGTTGCTTCGGCTATCTGCTCGTCAGTGACCTCGCCCTCAGGCATCTTCTCGATCATCTCGAGCCCCTCTTCACCCATTAATTGTATCAGATATCCGCGGACAACTGGATCATTTAAATCTATCAATAGTATCACCTTTCAAGTAAGATAGTGTGTATAAGTAGATAGTATGAATAAATATTATTTTAAGGTAGGACTCTTGGGTATTTTGTTATTTATAGCTAATCCATAACTGCATGCCATAAAATTCATGCATCCGGATAGATCCGGTATTAAGGCAGGTTTCTTAACATGTATGTTATGTTCAATGCCTTTTCCATAACATCTTCACGAGTTGTACCAGCAGCGACTATTGAGGTAATAGGATCATCCGGAAGTGCCTCATATCCCGGTGCAGGAATATCAGCAATGGATTCAGCTCTTATGTTCTCATAAAATGATCTATCCACAGTTACATTTTTATCAGCATACACTACAGCCCTAATAGCATATTGACAGATCTCAGGAGTATTTTCCGGAAGGATACCGTCAAAGGACTGAACATGAAGCTCAAAGAGATTAAGACCGGTTGCCATTTCCACAGTATCCAGACTTCCCTGCAAACGGGCATTTACCTCTATTACCACAGGACCTGTATCGGTCAGCAGGAAATCCACACCATTGGATCCTATAAGTCCAAATTCGGATGCTATCTTTTCAGAGATCTCATACATCTTTTGAGTATAAGGTGTCCTGTACGGTGTTATATTGCCACAGTATGCAAAAGGTAAACCGGAAAGCCAGGGAACACCGATGAGCTGCTCGTTGGCTGCTATAGGAACTGCACGGGACCCATCCGCCATAAGAGAAACACTTGCAGGAAAACCTGAAAGGAACTCCTGAACCATGATATCCCCGGATGTCAGAGTCGGATCAAGTTCAGGGATATTTTCCAGAATAGCATTAAGATCATCCTCGTTGTGTGCGATCCTGTTCAAACGACCCCCTCCTGCACACTTAGGTTTTACCATAAGTGGATAGCCGATCTCATCAGCTTCTTCCACATTACCTGAGCGAGGATGAGGGATTCTCAGAGACTCGAGCTCTTCTGCAAGAAATGATTTGTCAGAAACCTGTTTCATGGTAACAGGATCATTGTTCAGTATATTACAGGACTGATCTCCAAGATCCAGTTCTTCAAAACCGGAACCAAGTACGATGGCATCAGGATACACGTCAAAGTTATCGATCAGTTCCAGAATTGTCTTTTTATCTATGTCCTTGATATCAATGTCTTCATTTGTAAGAAGGGATTGACAGGCAACCGTATTCTCCTTCAGGTCCATGTCGCAGAAGGCATCGATTGCATAGACATTGTAGCCTGCTTTTACAGCCGAACAGGCTATGTTCCTGCTGCTATATCCTAAAACAAGCACATTTTCCAGAAAGCAAGCCCCCTTATAGTTTGTGTGCACTGTCCTCCGGCAGGGCAAACAGTCCCTGCTCGGTGCTGATCACCGGGATCTCATTCCCGGGTTCTGATGAGAAGAAGAGGGGCTTTTTCAGCGTAATAGTCTGATATGTGGAAGGATCAAGAACCATTATATCATCACCTTCCGTTGCTACAAGAACAGCCCCCACTGCATCATCCCTGTTAGCTATAAGAGTAGCATCATCCAGTTTTTCAGTTTTTTCAAGGAACTTGGCACCAGTTGCAAGGTAAATACCTTTTGAGTTCTTCCCGGAGGTTTTTATCTCTATAACATCATCTTTGTAGAGTATAATATCACCTGGCATGAATTCAGGTAATCTCATGGAAAAAGTTATTCTGTAAAGATCTTTACCTTCTTTGTGACTGTAAAGCGTAGGTGCTTCCGCAAAAGTACCTCCAAATTCAGATATAATTTTCTTGCATATCTGACGGCCTGCATTTGCTGAACCAAGATAAATGTCAGCACCATCCTTTGAATCAAGGACATCTGTGACGAATGCAAAACGATCTCCTTTTTCCCACAATTTCTCTACCATCATGGCACAGATGAGTTTACAGGAATCGATCTCTTCAGGAGTAACCAGTCTGTTATTTGCTCTTATCTGCAGGATCGATTCAAAATATCCACCTGCCATTCGACTGCATCTGTCACATGCTTCACGTATTATACGAACCTCTGCTCGAAGCTCCTGATGAAGTGGCTCTCCCTCGACCATGGCATCAACATTTACCCTGACTCTGTAGAGATGTGGTGTCATCTCCCTGGGATAAATAGATACCTCGACATCATCAGCTTCATCATGGATAAAAAGTTCATTTTCAACTGCCCTTAGGACTATTTCCTCAAGGTCTCCTTCATCCCGCCATTTATTGCGATCAAATCGTGCGTTGCACTTTGAGCATATCCGGGTATGAAGAACAAGTGGAAGCACAGCTAAAGTAAATTGTTCTAAAAAACATTGCCTACAAACGTTTTTGTAGAGTCTCCTGGTTTCTGCCCCACACTTTGGGCATAATGTAAGGCTCATTAGAGTTGTGAATGGTTAGTAGTTAGATATTAGTCTTTTGTACACTATGGCACCATTCATTTCCTGAATATGCCTCTGGCAGAGAACTTCTGCTTCAGCTTTTGTGCAAATAATGGCCTGAGGTTCCAGAGAAGTTTCCTGTTACTCTTGAACAATGCAGACACAAGCACAATGAAATCCATCTTATCGAAATCTACATCCTTAACCGATTCAGCAAGACTGTTGAGATGCTCATCAGACAGGTTAAAGAAAGTGTCCTTCACTATCAGGCTGTTCCCGATATCCTTTCCGATGGTCTCACGCCAGAGTGATTCATATTCCTGAAGCATGTTCACAGAAACATCACCCGCTGAAATAGCCTTTGCTGCAACCTCACCTGCCATCATCCCCGCATCCATGGCATTGCTTATCCCGCCACCTGTAAAAGGATCAGATTGTCTTGCAGCATCACCTACAAGCATTAATCCATTGGAAATGGTCCTCTCAATAGGTCCACTGGCAGGAACTGCACCTGCTACCCGCTCAATGATCCTGCCTTCGGAGATATTCTTTTCAACAAATTCGGTCAATAGATCTATCGGCCTCTTGCTACCGGCTTTGTTTCCAAGTATACCGATGCCTACATTTGCAACGTCACCGCCTTTAGGGAACAACCAGATATATCCCGCAGGTGCAACTTCGTTTCCAATATAGAAATAGCAGAAATTCTGATCTATGCCAGAGCCACTTACAAGGAATTGTGCACATGTTTCAACCTGTGAGGGCTTAAGTGATGTATCGATACCTGCCCACCTGCCGACCTTGGATTCAACTCCATCTGCACCAATGACAATACTGGAGTGAATTGTATACATTTCACCATGGTACATCAGGTGAACACCACATACAGTCTCATTCTCAGTGATAAGTCCGGTTACCCTTGCCTTTACAAGAACATCAGCACCAGCTTCTGCACTTTGCTCAGCAAGTGCACGGTCAAATACCTTCCTGTCAAGAACATAACCGACTTCTGATCCCGCATTCTCTTCAGACATCTTAATGGTTATACCATTAGGCGATATGATATGTGCTCCTTTAACTTCAGAGCAGATCCATTTCTCATCAGGTTCAATATGCTGTTGAAGCCGTATTTTGCTTACACCTTCAGCACATCTTATAGGTGCACCTATCTCCTGTCGCTTCTCAACAAGAAGCACAGAAAGTCCTTTTCTGACAGCAGTGGTTGCTGCTATCGAACCAGCGGGTCCTGCACCTACAACGATCACATCATACCGGTCTTTCATAATATTGCTCCAAAGGTCCTGATCGTTATTTCTAATAATCCGGGACGGCTGTTACAATTGAGTTATTTTATTTAAGAATATTGTAGTGAAATGGCTATAAAGGCAGTGATTTTGACTTTGAGGTTTTGTTGTAAAATTATCAATTCACATATACAAAATTGCTCTATTGTATATTATTTCTTAAAAGTTTTAGTATATAAAATAAAATTTATATTAAAAATAATTGTTTTTTTCTTAAAATTAAAAGTTGAATTTACTTTTTGTGACACATATAATTTTTAAAAAAGACATCATACAGTGCATAATTGATTTGTATATAATTATTTAAGATAACATTAATTGCATATTCAGCATATTTATATAGTATAATTAGTTCTACATAATAGAATATACAAGACAATAATATGTCTTAAAGATTCAATTGTGATTGTATACGAATAAAATAATAGTATTTTACACCTTATTCGTTATTATAATTACATATATGAAAGTCATCTTAGAAAACGGAGTCACGTGTAAAGAAAAAAGAATTGACCAACTCAAAATCCCAATTTCAGCTTTCCATTTGAGATTTTGAATCTATTACATATAGTAAATTAAAAGAAGTGTTAATTTTTTTTGGATTCTAAAACAAGTTGGCTTACAATATCTAAAGTAAATTTAAAGTAACGAGCTTGAAAAAGGTTAAAAAATTAAATGCACGCCATCCTGTCAACTAAAATGGTTGACAGAATGTGCTGCATTATTGGTGGTAGGTATATGAAAAAATACGGCATATTAGCTTTAAGCATACTTTTGTTACTGGTAATTGCAATGCCAGTGGTATCGGCAGGAAGTTACGACAACATGGAAGTCGTTGCGAATACGACGAGTGATCTAAATGGTCAATTCATGATTCCCGATCTCCCTAATGGACAATACACTCTAATTGCAGTCAATGAAACTCCAATGGGAACTTCAATAATTCCATATAACAAGGAGCTTAATCTGGAAATTAATAATTCTGATGAATACAAAATTGTGAACTTGGAAAAAAGAGGTCCAGTAGATCATTCAGAAGTTTATTCATTATTAAATCGTTCATCAATTGCTGGAATAACAAATACCAGTACAAAATCCAAATCATGCACAATTGT